>NVXB01000063.1 GCA_002746425.1 Hyphomicrobiales bacterium
CCAGTACACTCAATGAAACCATTACCATTGCACAAGTTTTTTGGTTAAAACCTGGGGAATACAAAGTTAAGCGACTTTATATCTTCGCGTGATCTGGGGCTTGTGTTGATGGTGGAGCGGTGCGGCACCAGCCCATGAATGACAACCAGCGTGCCTTTGGGCGCTTCAAGGGCGGCTTCTGGTCCTTCAGGCGCGGGGGCATCCAGCTTGTCCATCACCAACTTGTCGTCCTTATAATGGAAATGCTCTTGCAGGCCCGCTTTGTGGCCACCGGCCTGGCCAATCAGGCAGCCATTACTTTGGTCGGCATCTTCCAGCGCAAACCAAAAGCCGGTTGTGGTCAGCGGCTTGGTATAAAGAAAAGTGGAATCCTGATGCATGCCCACTTCGCCGCCAATAAAGGGCTGCTTCATAATCACCATGGATTGCATCAGGGCGGGCTTTTGTAAGCCCAGTGCGCCGGCCAGATTTGCCAGCCGATCGGTGCGCGAAAACGCATCAAATTCGGGGTCAAGATCATGCAGGGCATGGCCGATTTTATTCAGCGATTGATGTTTGGGTTTGCGCAGCTCGCCTTCTTCATCAAAAGCATCTGCTTCAAAGAARAAGCGGATTTTATCGCCGGATTCTTTAAARTACAYATCGCGCGCATGGGCYTGRTCCTTGGTGGAAAAGGTMGAGCGCACGCTGGCSGGGTCAAAATCATCKACYAATGTGGCAATGCGMGCTTTCAGSCGGTCRCARGCTTCATCGCTGGCAAARTTYTCCAGAATCAAAAAACCGTTYTCGCGGTAAAATGCCAKCATTTCGGCRTTGGGAATGCCATCTTGCGGGGATGGGAAGCGTTTTGCCACGGGCAGAATTGTTGCCATGCTGGGTTCTCCTGAAAGCTGCGGATATAGGTCTGCCAAATACAAGCCAGATACAGATATGAAGTGTCAACCGTATCGTGCGTGTTGGCAAGCGATGCACAAACGTCCTATAGCTGGCGTCCTATAGCTGAACGATAATTCCTGCCACCCATTTTCAAGCATTTTGTGTATCTATGACCGATCCYGATAATCAAGCCAGTACCACCCTGTCGCAAGCCCAGCTGCTGTCSAWGGCTCTGCCYTATWTGCAGCGCTATGACGGGCAAACGGTGGTGGTCAAATATGGCGGTCATGCCATGGGTAACGCTACATTATCGCGCGCTTTTGCCCGTGATATTACGCTGCTCAAGCAGTCGGGTGTGATGCCGGTTGTGGTGCATGGCGGCGGSCCGCAAATTGGCCAGATGCTGGATCGCCTTGGCATTGAGAGCAAGTTTGAAGACGGYYTKMGSGTYACMGATAAAGCCACGGTGGAAATCGTGGAAATGGTGCTGGCWGGCTCTATCAACAAGGATATTGTCGCCTCGATTAATGCAGAAGGYGGGCGCGCCATCGGGCTTTGCGGCAAGGATGGCAATTTRCTGCGCGCCAAAAAGCTGGAACGCACGGTGAGAGACCCSGACAGYAAYATTGAGCGGGTGATTGATCTGGGCTTTGTCGGCGAGCCGGATAAGGTCGACCGCGCTGTGATCGATATTTTATCGGCAAGCTCATTAATTCCGGTTATTTCCCCCGTTGCGCCGGGCCCCAATGGCGAGACCTATAATGTCAACGCCGATACCTGCGCTGGCGCCATTGCCGGTGCTTTGTCCGCCGAGCGTCTGCTGTTCCTCACCGATGTGCCGGGGGTTTTGGACAAGGATGGCAAACTAATCAAAGAGCTGACTGTTTCTCAGGCGCGGGCCTTGATTGAAGACGGCACCATTTCTGGCGGCATGATCCCCAAAGTGGAAACCTGCATTGCAGCTGTAAAACAAGGCGTTGCCGGGGTGGTTATCCTCAACGGCAAAACCGAGCATGCGGTGCTGCTGGAGCTGTTTACCGAGCACGGTGCAGGCACCTTGATCATACCCGATGCGGCCGCGTCATGAGTGAAGAGCTACAAGAGCCGCACACTGCATTGGAAATGGCAGAATTTGCCCGTGTGAGCGATTGGGTGTTCGATCTCGACAACACGCTCTATCCGCACCATTCCAATTTGTTCGATCAGATCGACAAGCGCATGACCACTTATGTGGCGCAGTTGATGCAGCTGGAGCGCGTTGAAGCGCGCAAAATCCAGAAAGATTATTACCATCGCTACGGCACCACCTTGCGCGGTTTGATGCTGGAGCATGAGATCGACACCGATGCCTTTCTGGAATTCGTCCACGATATTGATCACACGCCGATTGAGCCCGATCCGGCCTTGGCGGCGGCTATCAAAGCGCTGCCGGGGCGCAAATACATTTACACCAATGGCTCGCGCAAACACGCCGAGAACGTTGCGGCGCGGCTGGGTATTATCGACCATTTCGAAGATATTTTTGATATTGTCGCTGCCGATCTGGAGCCAAAGCCCAATCCTGGCCCCTATCACAAGTTTTTCAGCGATACCGGCATCGACCCGAAAAACGGCGCGATGTTTGAGGATCTTGTCAAAAACCTGCGGGTGCCCAAACAAAACGGCATGCTGACAACCTTGATCGTGCCACTTGGCGCGCGTGATGTGCTGCATGAAGAGTGGGAGCTGGAAAAGCGCAAGGATGATCCGGTCGATTATGTCACCGATGATTTAACGCTGTTTTTGCAGGAAATTCTGGCGGCAATTGCAACGGCCTAAAACTGTGCCATGATCGGGTAATTTTTCTGAAGCAAGGAATAGCCCGATATGTCCAATACAAATGAAAATAAAGTCGCCATTATCACCGCTGGTGGTAGTGGCATGGGCGCAGGCGCGGCGCGTGAGTTGGCCAGCCAAGGCTATCATGTCGCCATACTATCCTCTTCTGGCAAAGGTGAGGCGCTGGCCATTGAGCTGGGCGGTATTGGCGTCACCGGTTCCAACCAGTCTAATGACGATCTGAAAAAGCTGGTCGATGCGGTGATGGATAAATGGGGCCGGGTGGATGTGCTGGTCAACAGCGCTGGCCACGGTCCGCGCGCACCTGTTCTAGAACTTACCGATGAAGACTGGCATACCGGTATGGATGTCTATTTTCTGTCCGTTGTACGCCCGGTGCGTTTGGTCACGCCCATCATGCAGGCGCAAAAATCTGGCGCGATCATCAACATCTCCACCTTTGCCGCGTTTGAGCCAGACCCGGTGTTCCCGACATCTGGCGTGTTTCGCGCTGGTTTAGCGGCCTACACCAAATTATTCTCCGATTATTATGCGCCCGACAATATCCGCATGAACAATGTGCTGCCGGGCTTTACTGATAGTTTGCCCGAAAAAGAACAGTTTCGCAGCCGCATTCCCATGGGCCGTTATGGCAAAACATCTGAAATCGCCAAGACCATTGCCTTCCTCGCATCCGAGGGTGGCGGCTACATTACAGGGCAAAATTTACGCGTTGATGGCGGCATAACCCGGTCGGTTTAGGCAAAGACCGTGCCTCTTAAGTAATTCAATGGAAGGCAAGAGCAATATATGAATGAGGTTGCGCATGTTTGGGCGGCCTCAACGAATAACATTATGAAGAATGCGGCAGTATAATTTGGTCTAGAATTTTTTGCTTTAATTCATCTGTGAAAATAGTTTCCTCTAGAGGTCTGTTTGTTCCTCCTGCAAAAACATACTCGCCGAAAAGCTCTCGTTGCACTTCGACGGCGGTTGCCACATCAATTTCCAGCACTTCGGCGAGAGCAGAGAAGCTCATGTTCTGTCCTGACCATTTCCAGTTTTCTTGGCCTGTTAATGCTTTGAGTGTTGTGTTTGACAGGTTTAATCCGCTTGAATGTACTGAGCTTTCTTGAATAGCCTTCATTGTGTTTGATAGTTCACGAAGTACCTGTTGGGTACCTTCCAACACCTTTAATTCTCGTTCCAGAAGTATTTCTGATGTGGTCTTTTTTGTAGAAGAAGCGCTCTCGAAATCTTTTAATGAATACACGTAATTTTGCTTGTGTTGAATGCCGTTTTGTTCTGAAAAATTTAGAACAATCTCCATTTTATCGTTGAGGCGTTCTTTAAAAAACTCAAATGCGGTTCCTGGAAAATGACGCGTTTCAGCAGGCTGAATTACTTTGAATGGTTCTGTATAGGGTCTTTCCAATGCAGGGCTCCAAGTTTGGGCAATACTTGAGTTGGGCACGTCTTTGACCTCGATAAAAATGTCATGGATGGATGCAAAGCCATTATTAATGATTGAAAAATTGATACCTTGGTCCCTGAAGGAGATTGTCAGTGAGACGTTGACAGGATTTTCCATTGTTCGTCGACGAATGTCGTCAATTTCAAATGGAAGTAGAGGGTCAATTCGCAGTAATCGCCGCGCATAAAATCGCTTGTCATTCGCTTGATGTGGGCCGTTGGCAGAAGCAGGTACGTCAAAAACCATCAAGAAGCCCCCGGTGATCTCAATCCTGTAGATGTTCATCGAAAGAGGGGGACTAATTCGTGGAAGCAATCCATCCTCAAGCCTTTGCTCGTTCATTTTGGTATCAGTTAGTGGTATAATATCAGCTATATGGCCATTATTTTCATCCTCAATACCTATGATCAACACGCCGCCCATTGAATTGGCGAATGCTGTTAGCTCCTTTGAAAGGCTATCGAAAGCCTTGTCCATTTTACCTTTTAACAGTTTTGAAGATTTGAATTCGAGCGCCGGGCCTTCTGTATCACCTCGCTCTCTCATATGAATAATGTCGGTTGCGGTTTTAGGGCGGAAATATGTCATTGTTTTTCCAAAATCTAGCGTGCAGGGTTCAGTCTACGCTTCGGTCCGCAGTTTACTCGATGTTTTTCTGAGCGCAAATTTACGCGTTGATGGCGGCATAACCCGGTCAGTTTAGGCAAAAATAGTAGAAAATACCGATGGTTTTGGCTTTAATTGCAAAAACCATCGATTTTCTGAAAACGAAAAAATACATTCATATTATCAATATGTTACATGCCAAAAATGGACCCGTATTTTTGAAAAAACTTCGAAAATCGGCTTGAATCCGCACTGGGCGTCACCACCTCTTAGTCATCAACAACGACACGAGGACAACATGAGACACGCAACTGCTACTTCCCATTACGACCAGCCACAATTTAACCGTGGCTACAGCCAAAACGGCAAACGCCGCAACAAGCGYGGYAACCGCCGSTGGAGCCCTTTTAACACCATCGCTATGGTTCTTGGCTTTGTCGTGTTYTGGCCCRTTGGCCTTGCAATRCTCGCCTATATTACCATTGGAGATAAAATGACYGGACGTTTYGCAGATGCCCGTGATCGSATGGATCRCTTTGGKGGAAAATTTRGCCGCGGATGTKGYKSWYSTCGCTCTCGCAGCTACAGCTCYGGMAACRTSGCTTTTGACGATTATCGCGCTGCAGAATTAGAGCGTATCGAAGAAGAACGCCGYAAGCTGGATGAGATGCGCGCAGCGTTYGATGAGCACATAAACAACCTGCATCGGGCCAAAGATCAGAAAGAGTTCGACAGATTTATGTCGAAACGGTCGGAAAACGACTAATCTGACACTTCTTCATCTTGCAATTGCCCGCGTTTCGTTCGATATGAAACGCGGGAGGTTGGCGTTAGGACAGACCACTCGCCAACCGGGTCAGGTCCGGAAGGAAGCAGCCCCAACGAGATTCCGGTCTGGGTTTATAGTTCAATCTCCCACCCAGAGACCTTATTTATTAGATACGGTCTCACCCTTTGTGAGTGCGAGCCAAATGGAACCAAGCCCATGAGCGATCAGGAAAAGACAGCCTATCGCGTGCTGGCTCGCAAATACCGCCCCTCGACATTCACAGATTTGATCGGCCAGGCACCCATGGTGCAAACGCTGACCAACGCTTTTCAAATGGGCCGCATAGCGCAGGCCTATATGCTGACCGGTGTGCGCGGTGTTGGCAAAACCACCACAGCCCGCATTTTAGCCCGCGCGCTCAACTATGAGCTTGCCGCAGGTGATGATCATGAAGCGGTGGATATGCCCACCATCGACATGCCGCAAATCGGCATCCACTGCGATGCGATTATCGAGAGCCGCCATGTCGATGTGATCGAGATGGATGCGGCCTCGCATACCTCGATCAATGATATTCGCGAGATTATTGAAGCCTCGCGCTACAAACCGGCCACGGCGCGCTATAAAGTCTACATCATCGATGAGGTGCACATGCTCTCCACGGCGGCCTTTAATGGCCTGTTGAAAACGCTGGAAGAGCCGCCTGCCCACGTTAAATTCATTTTCGCCACAACCGAGATCCGTAAAGTACCCGTTACCGTGCTGTCGCGCTGTCAGCGCTTTGATTTGCGCCGTATCGATGCCGACACGATGATCCATTTTCTGACCGGCATTGCCGATCTGGAAAAGGTTTCAATCGCCGATGATGCCAAACGGCTGATTGCCCGCGCCAGCGAAGGTTCTGTGCGCGATGCTTTATCGTTGCTGGATCAGGCCATTGCCCATGGTGCTACAGGTGGCGCTGCTGGCGGGAGCAATGAAATCGGCGAAGACGCTTTGCGCGATATGCTGGGCCTGGCCGATAGTGCCCGCATCATTGATTTGTTTGAGCTGCTTATGTCCGGCAAAATCGCTGAGGCATTGGCGGAACTCAACGAGCAATATAATTCTGGCGCGGACCCGATGGTGGTGCTGTCCGATCTGGCAGAGTTTACCCATTTGTTGACCCGTCTGAAAGTTGCACCCGGCGTGCAGGATCAAGGCGCATTGTCTCCGCGCGAAAAAGAACGCGGCACCGAGCTTGCGGCCAAATTATCCATGCGGGTGCTCTCTTCAACGTGGCAAATATTGTTAAAAGGCATTCAGGAAGTGGCCAATGCGCCAACGCCGCTTGCGGCCGCTGACATGGTTTTGGTGCGGCTGGCCTATGCCGCCGATTTGCCGAGCCCGGATGAGGCTTTGCGCCAGCTTAAACAAGCGCAGCAATCTGGTGCCGCGCCTGCTGCGCCGAATGCTCCTGTTTCAGGCAATTCTTCAGGTGGTCCATCAGGTGCCCAATCGGCTAAAAGTATGGCCAGTGCTGTTGGCTCACAATATACCGGCGGCGCATCAAGTGGCGGCTCGCATTTAAGCGCTGTTGCCATGGCACCGCGCGCGGAAATTCATGCTGCCCCCCAAGTGGTGAGCGATGTTCAGCCCGATGATCAGCCAGCGGTTACGCTGGAAACACTGGAAGATATTATGGCCCTGGCTTCGGAGCGCCGCGATATGCCGCTCAGATTTGCCGTGGAACGCCAATTGCGTCTGGTCAGTTTTCAACAGGGCCATATTGAAGTTGCGCTGGCCCCCAATGCGCCCAAAACCATTGCGGGTGATTTGGGCAAAAAGCTTAGTGAATGGACCGGGCGGCGCTGGCTTGTAAGCATTGTGCAAGATGGCGGCACACCAACGCTGCATGAGCAAGCCACCCATGCGCGCGAAACCGAGTTTTTGGAGACCGAGCGACATCCGCTTGTGGCCGCTGCGCTTAAAGCGTTTCCCGGCTCAAAATTGGTGGATGTGGTGAAGCAAAACCGCGTTTTACAGCCACCTGAGAATTCAGACCCCGAGAATTCAGGCCCCGAGAATTCAGATAAGGAATAGGACCAGATATGAAAAACATCATGGACATGATGAAGCAGGCGCAGGGATTGCAGCAGAAAATGCAGGATGCGCAGGCAGAAATCGCCGGGATTGAAGTTGTCGGCACATCGGGCGCTGGTCTTGTCAGCGTTACCATCAATGGCAATGGCGATATGCGCAGCATGAAAATTGATCCATCCTTGATCAATGCCGATGAAGTTGAAATTCTGGAAGATTTGATTATGGCTGCCCACAATGATGCCAAATCAAAATCCGCCACGGTCATTGCCGAGAAAATGCAGGCGGTTACCGGCGGGCTTAATTTGCCCGAAGGCATGAAGCTGCCATTTTAAAATTTTGAACCATAACCAGATTTTTGAACGATGACTGGCCCGGAAATTGAACGCCTGATCCAATTATTGGCCCGCTTGCCGGGCCTTGGCCCGCGCTCGGCTCGGCGCGCGGCGCTGCATCTCATCAAGAAAAAGCAAGAACTGCTGATGCCCTTGGCCGATGCCATGGGCGTCGCGGTGGAAAAAGTACGCGTTTGCAGCAATTGCGGCAATGTCGATACCTGTGATCCCTGCACCATTTGCGCAGATATGCGCCGCGATCCAACCATTTTAGTTGTCGTGGAAGATGTGTCCGACTTATGGGCGCTGGAGCGCGCCAGCGCAACGAACGGATACTATCATGTGCTGGGCGGTACGCTATCGCCGCTCGATGGTATTGGACCGGAAGATTTATCAATCGCCAAATTGGTAGAGCGGGCTGCTGCCCCTGACATCACCGAGATCATCATCGCCGTAAATGCCACGGTCGATGGCCAGACAACAGCGCACTACATCACCGATCAGCTACAAGAGTTCGGTGTCGCTATTACTCGCCTTGCCCACGGTGTGCCAGTGGGCGGTGAGCTGGATTATCTGGACGAAGGCACACTAACCGCCGCCATGCGCAGCCGCACCAAGTTTTAAATTTTTGCTGGTTCTCTAATCCACCACCACAAATGCACCTTCGCGGCGGGCATCGCCTGCGCCGGTAAAGCGGCCATTGCGCATGCGCTCCACGGCGTGAACACCGCCAAAATAGAGGCTTTGTTCGTCCCAYAAGGTGGTTTTCTTAAAGACMCCYTCCAGGGCTTTTGGATCRYKYTGATTGCCGATATCYTCAACATCMAGCGTATCGCGCTCGCCGTGGATGCGCGGCAGGGCGATRGCTTCGGGCAAGCCCATGCCTRTAATCAGYCGGTTGGCCAGCACCTGAAACAGCGCTGTWCGWATKCGGTTAGACCCGCCAGARCCAAGCGCGATTACGCTGCCATCAAARGTTTCAGCAATGGTGGGGGCCATCATTGAYGCCAGTCGYCTTTGCCCGGCAGGCTTTGGTTGCCAGCCTTCKGCSCCAGCRGGGTTTACATCATCTTCGCCCAGCATGTTGTTCATCAGATAACCGCAATTKGGCACGATTTGCCCGTTGCCCCCGCCGCAGGAAACAGTAACAGCCACCGCATTGCCGCGCCKATCTATGGCGCTGATATGGGTGGTGCCGAGAAAACTGTTGCGCGGCKGGCTTTGCGATGGGTCTTGCGCATCAACGCCAAATTCATCGGCCAGCGCTGCATTGCCTCGGCCTGCGCGCCAAAACTTATCGACCGCCAACATGGCGTGAACCTTGTCATTTTCCGTGCGTTTGCTCTTGGTAAAGCTCGAGAGCATCGCCAGCGACAGCAGCCCACCCATAGCGGGAAGGGCGTTGCTGAAAACGCGACAATCGGCGTTTTCCCACTGCACAGGCGTGCGGTAAAGCGCTTCGTAATTGCGCACATCTTCGGCTCGCAAATGCCCATCAAGCTGGTACTGCTGTTCGAGCATCGCATCATTGTTGAACAAGCCATTTTTGGGGTCAAAGTCGCCATCCACTACATTTTGGAACAGGGCCACTAAATCGGGGTTTTCAAACGGCTCATCCTGCTTCAATAAATCACCCTTGGGCGCAAACAAGGCGCGGCTTGCGGGCGTTGACAAAAGAATGGGCTCCACAATGCCAAACAACGTTGCCTGCAACGCGCTGACCTTCAAACCTTTTGCTGCTGTAAGGGCTGTATCAAAAAGCTGGGCAAGGCTAATAGTGCCGCTGCCAAGGCCAATCAGCGCTTTGATGCCTGCTTCCATGCCCGGCACCGCGCTGGTGCCAGCACCAATATTGAAATGTTGCTGTGTCGTGCCATAATCGACCACAATTTCCTCGAAATTGGCGTGCTCGTTTTTGCGGGCGGGCAGATCGACGAAAAAGTCCAGATTGTCGGTTTGGCCATATCTGTTGCGGGCTGTTATAAAACCGCCCCCGCCAGGGGAGCTGAAAACCGGCTCGGCAAGACAGGCCGCAATCAATCCGCAGGCAACGGCATCAAAGGCGTTGCCACCAGCATCCAATATGCGTGCCGCTGCATCCGCGCTCACCTTGTGGCCAGCCGCAACCGCGCCTGCCTGAATGTCTCTTGCTTTATGGAGTGATGACATAATGCCTCAAAATTTCGGGTCTGCTCATTGGCGCTCACGCCCTTTGTAGGGCCTTCTATCAAATAAATTCTTGAGGGTTAAGGTGTTGCCGGTCGGTTGTTGGTTGAACTCATCATTTTTGAGGATTATGTTTCACACAGAACGCACGAAAGAATAGGCAAAGTCATAATTTGCACGTAATTTTGCTGCGAAAGCGTAGCATCAGATTAAATTCAGCGGAGCGACACATGCCGACAATTGCACTGGTTGACGATGACCGAAACATTTTGACATCGGTTTCGATGGCGCTGGAAGCCGAGGGCTACCGGGTGCAGACCTATACCGATGGCGCGTCCGCACTGGATGGGTTGCAGGACAATCCGCCCGATATGGCTGT
This sequence comes from Hyphomicrobiales bacterium, assembly GCA_002746425.1. Classification (GTDB taxonomy): domain Bacteria; phylum Pseudomonadota; class Alphaproteobacteria; order Rhizobiales. The sequence goes on from NVXB01000063.1 coordinate 10,503, forward strand.
GCTGGACATCAAGATGCCGCGCATGGATGGTATGGAATTGCTGCGGCGCTTGCGCCAGCATTCCGATATGCCGGTGATTTTTCTGACCTCCAAGGATGACGAGATCGACGAGTTGTTTGGCTTGAAAATGGGCGCGGATGATTTCATCCACAAACCGTTTTCGCAGCGCTTGCTGGTGGAACGTGTGAAAGCCGTGCTGCGCCGCGCCGCGCCGCGTGATCCCAGCGCCAGCAAAAACGCTGATTCCGAAGCGTTGGAACGCGGTGCTTTGTCGATGGATCAGGAGCGCCACACTTGCACATGGAACGGCAAAAACGTTGTGCTGACGGTGACCGAATTTTTGATCCTGCTGGCGCTGGCCCATCGTCCTGGTGTCGTCAAAAGCCGTAATTCATTGATGGATGCGGCCTATGATGACCAAGTCTATGTGGATGATCGCACCATCGATAGTCACATCAAGCGCCTGCGCAAAAAATTCAAGGTCGTTGATGATAGTTTCGACATGATCGAGACCCTGTATGGCGTGGGCTACCGCTTCAAGGAGGGGTAGGCTTTTCGCATCATGCCTGCATCTCATGCCATCGATAACAAGAAACTTCAGAAAGTGCGCAAGGAAATTGCGGCGCTTTCGGAGCAGGTTTCTGCGCAGGATACGCCAGATTTGCAGGGTCCAGACTTGCAGGGCCCAGACTTGCAGGGCATTGAGGCTGAGCGCGCGCGGCCGCATTGGATACAGCGTGTCATATCGGCAGCGGGCACGCAGTTTTTCTCGTCGCTAACCCGGCGTATTGTTTTTCTCAATCTGGCGGCGCTGCTGGTGTTGCTGTCCGGCATCATGTTTTTGAACCAGTTTCGCGCTGGTTTGATCGATGCACGCGTGGAAAGCCTGCTCACTCAGGGCGAGATTATTGCGGGTGCCATCGCTGCCTCTGCTACCGTTGAAACCAACACGATTACCATTGACCCTGACCGGTTGCTGGAGCTGCGCACCGGCGAAAGTGCCGCTCCTTATAATGAAGATTTGGATGAGCTGGATTTCCCCATCAATCCCGAGCGCGTGGCCCCGGTGCTGCGCCGTCTGATTTCGCCGACCAGAACGCGGGCGCGGATTTATGATCAGGAAGGCGCTCTCGTGCTGGATAGCCGGGCGCTGTATTCTTCCGGTCAGATTTTGCGCTTTGATTTGCCCCCCGTTGCAACCCAGCCAGCGTTTTATGAACGCGCCTGGGCCAAAATCAAACTTTGGCTGCGTCAGGGCGATTTGCCGCTTTACCACGAGGTTGAGGGCGGGTCGGGCCGTGAATATCCAGAGGTCGTGCGCGCGCTTTCGGGCCTGCCTGCCAGCGTGGTGCGGGTCACCGAGCAGGGCGAGTTAACCGTGGCCGTGGCTGTGCCGATACAGCGTTTTCGTGCGGTGTTGGGCGCTTTGCTGCTGTCCACACAGGGCGGTGATATTGATGCGATTGTGCAGGCCGAACGCATGGCGATCATGCGCGTTTTTCTCATCGCGGCAATGGTCACCGTTGTTTTGTCTTTCTTGCTTGCTGGCACCATTGCAGGCCCGATGCGGCGTCTGGCCTCTGCCGCAGACCGGGTGCGCCGGGGCGTGAACACAAGAGGCGAAATTCCTGATTATTCAGATCGCCGCGATGAAATCGGCCATTTATCGGTTGCACTGCGCGATATGACGGATTCGCTGTTTACCCGCATGGAGGCGATTGAAAGCTTTGCCGCCGATGTGTCGCATGAGCTGAAAAACCCGCTGACATCCCTGCGCAGCGCCGCTGAAACTTTTCCGCTCGCCAAAACCAAAGATCAGCGCGATCGCCTGCTTGGCGTGATCTTGCATGATGTGCGCAGGCTGGATCGCTTGATCAGCGATATTTCTGATGCCTCGCGGTTGGATGCAGAGCTGGCCCGCCAAAGCGCCGAAACGGTCGATATGGTTCGCTTGCTGACAACGGTGGTGGATGTCGCACGAGAAATGGCCAGCAAGGTGCACCCATCGCTCAAGCTAACCCTAAAGCTTGATGAGCAAGCCGATATGAAAGTTTTGGGCAATGACAGCCGCTTGGGTCAGGTCATCAATAATCTGATCGATAATGCTTGCTCCTTTACCGGGCCGGATGGCGGTGTGCGGGTAAGCGCCATAAGCCAGGATAAGAGCATCATCATCACGGTTGAGGATGATGGGCCGGGCATTGATCCTGAAGTGAGCACCCGCGTTTTTGAGCGTTTTTATACCGATCGCACCAACACCGGCAAAGATGAATTTGGCCAAAACTCAGGGCTTGGCCTATCGATATCAAAGCAGATTATCGATGCTCATCTGGGCAGTATTGAAGCGCTAAACTGGTATGGCGAGGATGAAACCACACCTGCCGGAGCGCGGTTTATCATCACATTGCCCGTGGTTGATTAGCGCGAAATGGTGGATGAAACACCCACACATCACGCCAGTTGCGTTGTCCTGGATGGTCACGGCCTGCTGATCAAAGGCCCCTCGGGCAGCGGCAAATCCCAGCTTGCCCTGGCTTTGATACAAGATGCCGGTGCGCAGCTTGTGGCCGATGACCGTGTGGCGCTTACCCGGCATCATGATCAGCTCATTGCGCAAGCACCAAAACCACTACAGGGCCTGATCGAGCGTTATGGCATGGGCATTGAAACGCATGAATTTCTCAAATCCACGCCGCTTGCTTTGGTGGTTGATCTGGTGCCGCGAGACAAAATTGAGCGCATGCCAGAGCCCGATGCGTTGGTCTGGCCCTATCTGGAGCTGAGCCTGCCACGGCTGATTTTGCCCGCTCAGCCGATCAACGCCATCAGCGCCATTCGTGCCGCTTTGGCCAAAGCAGTTGGTCTATAAATCCAAAAATCGTTGATACCGACAAAAAGTATCTTGCATTTATGCCCGCAAAAGCAGAACGTCATTTCAACATTTACTACGCTGGATATGGCCGATGATAGGACTGGTGCTCGTCACCCACGGACATCTTGCAGATGAGTTTCGCTCGGCATTAGAACATGTTGTTGGGCGTCAGCCTGCGCTTGAGACCATCTCAATTGGACCTGATGACAATATGGAAACCCGCCGCGATGATATCGTCGCAGCCATCAAAGTGGTGGATGAGGGCGGCGGTGTGATCGTGCTGACCGATATGTTTGGTGGTACGCCTTCCAATCTTGCTATTTCGGCGATGGAGCCGGGCAAGGTTGAGGTTATCGCAGGCATGAACCTGCCAATGCTGGTTAAAATCGCCAGCCTTCGCGAGGAAGATGATGTGACCAAGGCGGCGCTGGAAGCGCAGGAAGCCGGGCGAAAATACATCAATGTTGCCAGCGCATTGCTGGGAGCCTGATTTTAACGCATGACGCCGAGCGACCAAAACTCCTCGATTTCCGCATCAGAAAATACCCGCTCTGCGGATGGTCTGCAACGCACCTTGACCATTCTCAATGCGCGCGGCTTGCATGCCCGTGCTTCAGCCAAATTCGTCAAATGCGCCGAAGCTTTTGATGCCGCTATCACCGTATCCAGAGATGGTCATACGGTGGGTGGCACGTCGATTATGGGGCTGATGATGTTGGGCGCTTCACCGGGCAGTGTGGTGCAACTTGCCGGTAATGGGCCAGATGCCATCACCGCGCTGGATGCGCTGGAAGCGTTGATTAACGGGCGTTTTGGCGAAGAATAAACCCTCTATAAACCTCGTTTCCAAAACGTATAAAGAAATCTTTATATTTAAGTTGTAGGCTGTTCTTGCCCGTGGTAGCACGGCTGCAACGCAGCGAGCCCTGCTCAGTTGCATCATTCTCAAATATAAAGGCTGCTTTAAATGGCTGACTACCTCGTCAAAGATATCGCGCTGGCTGATTGGGGCCGCAAGGAAATCGCTATCGCGGAAACTGAAATGCCAGGCCTGATGGCGCTGCGCGAAGAATTTGGTTCCGCAAAACCACTCAAGGGCGCGCGCATTGCCGGCTCCCTTCACATGACCATTCAAACAGCCGTGTTGATTGAAACACTGGTGGCGCTGGGCGCCGACGTGCGTTGGGCATCGTGTAATATTTTCTCAACCCAGGATCACGCTGCCGCAGCTATTGCTGAAACAGGCGTTCCGGTTTTTGCTGTTAAGGGCGAAACACTGGACGAGTATTGGGATTATGCAGATCGTATTTTCCAATGGGGTAATGGCGAATGTCCAAACCTCATTCTGGATGATGGCGGCGATGCCACCATGTTGATTATTCTGGGTGCACAGGCTGAAAAAGACATTTCAGTTCTCGACAACCCGGAAAACGAAGAAGAAGTTGCCTTCTACGCCCGGATCAAAAAGCGTATTGCGGAAACACCAGGCTGGTTCGCCAAAGTGCGCGAAACTTTGCAGGGCGTTTCAGAAGAAACAACAACCGGCGTGCACCGTCTTTATCAGCTGCATAAAGCTGGTGATTTGCCGTTTCCCGCAATCAACGTGAATGATTCCGTTACCAAGTCCAAATTTGACAATCTCTATGGTTGCCGCGAAAGCCTGATTGATGGTTTGCGCCGTGCCACTGATGTGATGATCGCGGGCAAAATTGCTGTTGTGTGCGGTTATGGTGATGTGGGCAAAGGTTCTGCTGAATCTCTGCGCTCCTCCGGTGCGCGTGTGATCGTGACCGAAATCGATCCGATTTGCGCGCTTCAGGCTGCCATGGAAGGCTATGAAGTTAACACGCTGGATAATGTTGTTAGCCAGGGCGATATCTTCGTYACMACRACYGGCAAYAAAGATGTCATCACCGTTGATCATATGCGGGCAATGAAGGACCGGGCGATTGTTTCCAATATTGGTCACTTTGATAGTGAAATCCAGATTGGTGGTTTGCGGAATTTCAAATGGCACAATGTTAAGCCGCAAGTTGATGAAGTTGAATTYCCTGATGGCAAACGCATCATCGTTYTGGCTGAAGGCCGCTTGGTCAATCTTGGYTGCGCCACCGGTCACCCAAGCTTTGTTATGTCTGCCAGCTTCACCAATCAGGTGYTRGCGCAGATGGAACTTTGGAACAGCAACGACAAGTACGACAACGAAGTCTATGTGCTGCCAAAACATCTCGATGAAAAAGTAGCGTCCCTGCATCTGGAAAAATTAGGTGTCAAATTGACCARGCTTTCCACAGAACAGGCTGATTACATCAATGTGCCTCWGGAAGGYCCATACAAGCCGGACCACTACAGATAYTAATCTGAGAAGACTTACACACTACATATGGGGGGTAGCGAAAAAAGTGATTCGCTACCCCTTTTTTTATGCCCGGTTACTATTCCCACCGATTCGCGAAGCAGTTAGTTTAAGTGATTCGCAAAGGGGCTCAGCGTGTTACGCCAATTTGAATGATCATGTTTCGTTCTCATTTATGCCAATTGCGATACCTGTTGTGTAGCAGCTTTAACCAYTGAATTTGGYTGGRAGCTGTAGGTCGCGTTTAGTATCTTRAGGATTGGCATGAACAAGTTGGTGCGGGCCCGTGCAAAGCACAGCCGCAAAGCGTTTTGGATTCGAGCAGACTGTGTCGCGCGGCGNNATGSTTKWSYSCTCNGCTSMYGCGCGCTTTGGGTTCTGGTCAGCTCCCAGCTTGTTACCCGAAGCTTTGCCCAAAAAGTTTCTGCAACACCGGTTGAAGGTGGCGCGGAACCGGTTGCTTCCACGACCAATATTGCCGACTTTAGTGTTGGTGGCGTGGATTTTTCCAGCCTTGCCGCAAAAGTCTCCATCGACAGCCCGCCATTGCTGGCGCTGTCTGTTGCCGCCCTTGCAGGGGTGACCATCGCCGGCATTTCTGGAAGTGTGATGCTGCGCAGCCGGGCGACTTATCGCAAAAAAATCAACCTGCTTGAGGCGCAATTGCGCAGCTCGCACCGGCTTGCAGAAAATGCCGAGCGCATTTTGCACGCCGACGATCAATTAACGCTGCTTATAAAACACGGCCCCGCCGGGTCGATCAAAGGTGAGCGGCTGTTTGGCGCGCTATCGCTGGGCGATGCCGTTTTAGAAGAATCGCTGGCCACCAACCCGGCGCGGCTGCTGAGCTTTGACCAATGGCTGGAGCCAGATGCCGCGGATGAAGTCGCGGAAGGTCTTGCTGGACTGGCCACCATCGGTAAATCCTTCACTTTGGCCGCCTACACTTTGGGCGGCGGCATGATTGAAGTGATTGGCCGTATGGCGGGCAAAGATCCTGTGTTGCGGTTTCGCACTTTGTCGGATCATGGTCTGCAAGTGGCAGAACTAACCAACCGCCACAAACGTCTGGTGCGTGATATCGATTTGATGCGCACACTGCTTGAAGCCTCCGACATGCCGGTTTGGATGCGCGATGATGTGGGCCGTTTGGTCTGGGTCAATCACGCTTATGCGCAGGCCGTTGATGCGGAACATCCAGAAGATGCGGTTGAGCGCGATCTGGAATTGTTGGACAGCGATGCACGTGCTGGCATCATCAAGGCCCAGCAGGGCGACAATATTGTGTCTGGCCGCATGAGCGCGACCATGGCGGGCCAACGGCGCACACTGGATGTGGTGGATGCGCGCGCAAGCCGTGGCTCTGCCGGTATTGCAACAGATGTGACCCCCACGGTTGACGCCGAACAAGAGCTGAAGCGGATGCTGGCGTTTCATGCCCGTACGCTGGATCAGTTGGCAACGCCGGTGGCCGTGTTTGGCACCGATCAGCGTTTGCAATTTTATAACAGTGCCTATCAGGTTCTGTGGGAGCTGGATTCATCGTTCCTCGATGCCACGCCATCTGAAAGCGAAATTCTTGATAATTTGCGCGCCCGCCGCCTGTTGCAGGAGCAATCAGATTTTGGCACATGGCGTTCTGGCTTTCTGGAACACTATAAATCCATGGAGTCAGTTGATGACTGGTGGTATTTGCCCGATGGCCGTTCCATCCATGTCATGACCACGCCGCATCCGCAGGGCGGCATTACSCAGATTTTCGAAAATGTTACCGAAGAGYTGGATTTGCGCAGTCAGCTAAAACGCGTATCGCAAGTGCAGGGCGAAACGCTCGATCATCTGTCCGAAGGTGTGGCAGTGTTCGCCTCCGATGGCCGTATGCAGCTGTCCAATCCRGCYTTTGCMACCATTTGGGAGCTGGATGAAGAGATCGCYGTGCAGGGCCAGCACGTTAATRATATCGCCAAAGCYGCSCTGTCTGGTTTGAGCGATACRGATAARACGGTTAGCCAGGAATGGCACATCATATCGTCGGCCATTACCGGTCTTGAAGATCGGCGCAGCATGGCCAGCGGGCAAATCGATTCAACCGATGGCAAGGTCGTTGATTATGCYTTGGTGCCGCTCGCYGATGGCATGACCATGCTGACCTTTGTYGATGTGACCGACAGCATGCAGGTGAAACAGGCTYTGATTGAYCGCAATCAGGCGCTGGAAGCTGCGGATATGATCAAGTCCACCTTTATCAAGCATGTTTCCTACGCSTTGCGCGCGCCGCTYACSACGATYATCGGCTTTGCCCAATTGCTYGATGAGCCAAAAATTGGCTCCCTTAACGAAAAACAAGCCGAATATGTTGAGCATATTCAGTCATCCTCATCCGCGTTGATGGCGATCATCAACGACGTTCTTGATCTGGCAACGGTGGAAGCCGGTATTYTGGAGCTGGARCTGGGCGAGGTYGAGGTGATGGAGACGGTCAAGTCGGTCATYGAAGCRACKCAAGATACGCTGCAAGAATCYGGCATCACCATGAAAATCCAGATCCCGCAGGATATTGGCAACTTYATYGGCGATGCCAAACGRGTGMGGCARGTTCTGTTTAAYGTGCTGACCAATGCCATTCGCTTTTCAGAAGCGGGCTGCGAAGTGTTGCTGTCGAGCTGGCGCGAAGAAAAYGARCTGGTGTTCTGCGTGTCGGATAATGGTCCCGGYATTCCYGATGGYTATCTCGACAAGGCTTTTAARCCGTTTGAGAGCACYGCGCCGCAAAATGAAGGCCAGCGCAATGTGGGGCTGGGCCTRTCCATCGTCGARAAATTCATGGAATTGCACAACGGCACCGTYGAGATYGTATCCAGCAAGGAAAMCGGCACAACGGTCACTTGTCGCTTCCCGGTTCAGCCGGTAGCGGTTCCCCAGGCAGCGGAATAGGCGGCGTTGCCCTATGTCCAAACCAATGCCGGCCACGGCYCCCAAAACTGAACTATTGAACGCACGGCTTGCCAATGAGCAGGCCACRATTYTRTTGGCGCAAGATATTGCCGCCGCGCTAATGCCCGGCGATATCATCGCATTGGAAGGTGATTTGGGCGCRGGYAAAACCGCCTTTTGCCGYGCRCTGATCCGCRCCATTGCKGGYGATGAAAATCTGGAAGTGCCCAGCCCAACCTTCTCCATCATGCAGCCCTATGACATCCGTCTTCCGGTTCGCCATTTTGATATGTACCGYCTRKCCGGTGTCGATGAGTTGGAAGAAATCGGCTTTTTCGATGAGCTGGAAAATGTTGTCACTTTGATTGAATGGCCCTCCCGGGTGGAAGCGGCCTTGCCGCCGGAGCATATCGTTCTGGCGCTCGATATCATTCAGGGCGATGAGCGTTCTGTCACCCTTGCCGTGCCGACATCCAGTCAAAACCGGTTTATGCGCGCCCTTGCGCTGCGCCGTTTTGTCGATGATGCAGGCTATGCCGGYGCCAATCGCGATCATGTGCAAGGCGATGTATCGCATCGTTCCTATGAGCGCGTGACGTTGGCGGACAAACCATCCGCAATTCTGATGAATTCGCCCAAAGCGCCGGTTGGTGCCGTGCTGCAAGACGGTAAAACCTATGATGATCTGGTGCACCGCGCGCTGGATACAAAGCCTTTTGCAACCGTGGTTGATATCCTGTCGCAATGCGGGCTGAGCGCGCCACAAATATTCCATGCCGACCACGATAATGGCTTTTTGTTACTCGAAGATTTTGGGTCCCAAGGCATTTTGTATGCCGATGGCAGCCCTGATGAAGAGCGCTACCACGCGACTGTCGATGCGCTGGCAAAATTCCATCAAAGCGCACCAGTTCACGCATCAAAATTRCCGCCYTTTGACCGYGATGCCTTTTTAACTGAGGTTTCGCTGTTCCCCGATTGGTACTCGCTGCATCGCGGTGTCACGCTCAGCAAGGAAGCGCGCACGCAGTGCATGGTGGTCTGGTCTCAGCTTTATGATGATTTGGCRSAGGCCGAAAACGGYGTGTTTTTGCGCGATGTRCATTCGCCAAACCTGATGTGGYTGAGCGATCGCCAAGGCACMGACCGTGTCGGTTTTCTSGATATYCARGATGCCCTTCATGGCCCCCAACTCTATGATATGGCCTCGYTGATTTATGATGCCCGGGTCGACATYTCYCCRRCCCTGCGACAAWCTCTGATTGCRCGTTATGCGGCAAATCGTGGTATTGAAAACCAGATGCARCATGTGAACGCCCCKATCGCTATTCTCGCCGCCCAACGAATTTCCAAAATTCTGGGGATTTTTGCCCGTCTTGCGCGCCGTGACGCAATAACATCATATTTGGAACATATGCCACGCAACGAAACCTACCTTCGCGAATTGCTGCGCACCCCGGCCCTTGCGCCATTGGCGCGCTGGCACCATATTTGGTTGCCTTTCGCAGATACTGAGAATTGAGGATCGTTCATGCCAACTCGTGTGGTGTCACTTGCAAAATCAAAAACGCGCGATTATCGCGTTCAGCCCGATCATGCCATTCTGTTGGCTGCTGGCCTGGGAAAGCGCATGCGCCCGCTCACCGCGATGGCCCCCAAACCCTTGATTGAGGTGCACGGCAAACCAATCATGGATTATGGGCTGGATCAGCTGAAATCCGTTGGCCTCAARCGRGCCATCGTCAATGTGCATTATCTGCCCGATCAGATTGAAGCCCATTGCGAGCGCTATCCTGGCCTCGACATTACAATTTCAGATGAGCGATCCGGCTTGCTGGATACCGGTGGCGGCATCAAAAAAGTGCTGCCAWTGCTSGGYGATAAACCSTTYTTCCTGCTCAATGGCGAYAGYTTTTGGATTGAGGGCGCACGCCCCAACCTGTCCGGCCTGATGGAAAGCTGGGATGATACGCGCATGGATATGCTGATGCTGCTGGCGCCAACCGTYGGCGCRGTAGGCTAYGATGGTATCGGYGATTTCATCATGTCGCCCGAAGGCTTGCTAGAGCGCCGCCCGGAAAAGCGCATTGCGCCCTATGCCTATCCCGGCGCTGCCATCATCCATCCGCGCGTCTTTGAAAACACGCCCGACGGTGCCTTTTCYCTCAATCTGGTGTTTGACCGTTTGATCGAGCAGGACCGTCTTTACGGCATCGCCATGGATGGCATCTGGATGCATGTCGGCACACCGCGTGCTATTCGATCGGCCGAACATGCCATCCGCGAAAGCGCCGCATGAGCGAGGCGCGCAGCTTCATTCATCCCCGCGTTGCCACCATTGGCCCGCAGCACGCCTTTTTAGATTGTTTGATAAAAGCCCTGTTTGCCGGAAACATTGTTCCCGGCTTTGAGGTTAATCGCGACGCTTTTGCAAAAAATCCGTTTCTGATTGCCGACCTCACGCTGTATCTGCCCACCCGCCGCGCGGTGCGCGCTGCTGAGGCCGCGTTCGTCAAAGCCATTTCAGATGTGCTTGGAACAAGTGGCCCCAACGCCGCGCTGCTGCCGACAATCCGCGCCATTGGCGATACCGATGAAGCCGATTTGATGTTTCAGCAAAGCAGCGATGATCCGCTTGCCATCATTGCCGCCTTGCCGCCCGCACTGCCGGAGTTGGAGCGCCACGTCATTCTCACCCAATTGGTGTGGAGCTGGAGCAAGGCGCTGATCCGCAAAATAGCGCCGATGGAGCCTTACGAGGCGGTGATTATCCCGGCCAACCCCGCAGATGCCGCCTATCTTGCCAGCAATCTGGCCAGCTTGCTGGATGAAGCGGAAAACCAGGGCGTTGATTGGCGCGAGCTGGAAACCCTGGTACCCGATGATTTCGCGGTCTACTGGCAGCTCAGCCTCGATTTTCTCAAAATCGTCACCAGCGCGTGGCCACAGCATTTGGCGCAATGCGGCATGATCGATGGCATGGCCCGGCGTAATTTGCTGATCCGCGCCAAGGCCAAAGCATTAAGCGAACTTGGTGCGCAGGCAGGCCCCACCATCGCTGCCGGTTCCACCGGTTCGGTACCCGCCACCGCAGAGCTTTTGAAAACCATCGCCGAATTACCGCAAGGCGCGGTCGTGCTGCCTGGTCTCGATTTGAATTTGGATGATGACGCATGGGCGGCCATCGGCACCCAGCAAATGGCCATAGATGGCGACCCCGCCGCACTGGGCCACCCCCAAGCCTCACTCAAGCAAACCCTTAGCCATCTGCGCTTAAGCCGCGATGATGTGATCAATCTGACGCCAGATGATGAAGGCACATCTGCCGACAGGTTCCGCCTGCTCAACGAGGCTTTGCGCCCGGCAGAGGCCACACAAAGCTGGCCGTCATTCCTCAAAGAATTCGGCGAAGACAAGGTGAATTCCGCCCTTGATGGTGTGACGCTGATTGAGGCACGCGGCCCCCAGGAAGAAGCCTTATCAATTGCACTGGTTCTGCGCGAGGCGCTTGAGCAAGGCGACGAGACATCTGCCGCGTTGATAACGCCGGATCGCAATCTGGCTCGCCGGGTGAGTGTCGAGTTGATGCGTTTTGGTGTTCGCGCCGATGATTCCGCCGGACAGCCACTTTTTGCAACGCCCGCCGGAACTCTGTCACGGCTATTGATTGAAACTGCGCAAAATCAGGCATCGGCTGTGGATTTGCTCGGCCTGATAAAACATCCTTTGGCCGGGTTTGGCCAAAGCCGTGCAAAAATCCGCAACGCCAGCCGGGTGCTGGAGCGGGCTATATTGCGCGGACCCGCCATCAAACCCGGCAGCGCCGCGATTGCACAAGCGATGGAGCATCGCATAGCTCAAATAAAAGCCAAAGATAAAGACGCGCCACGCCTCAGCACTTCCCAGCGCGGATTGCGCGATGAGGACTGGCAACAAGCATTTGAATTTGCGCAAAATCTCTCAACAATATTGCAGCCGCTCGAAGCTTTGTTGGCCGATCCGCAAAAAGAACATCAATTGGGTGATTTGGTGCGTGCGCATATGGATGTGCTGCAAGCCGTTACCCAGGGGCCGGATACGGCGCAATTATTTGCCAATTCACAAGATGGGCAGGCGCTGGTCACCGCTTTGGCAGAATTGCGCGCCACCCATGAAAATGCCCACTCGCTCACCATTCATTCGGCTGACTATGCCGATCTCATTCATGCCCTAATCGGCAGCCGCCCCGTGCGCCAGACCTTGCACGGCGATGCTGATCCTCGCGTGCACATATTGGGCACGCTCGAAGCACGGTTGATCGATTGCGATACGGTGGTTCTGGCAGGCCTTAATGAAAAAACATGGCCGGGAGAAACCCGGCTTGATCCGTGGTTATCCCGTGCCATGCGCGCGCGTTTGGGCTTGGCCCCACCAGAGCATGGCATCGGCCTGTCGGCGCATGATTTTGTGCAACTGGCATGCGGCGCAAAAGTTGTTCTCACCCGCTCGCTGCGCCATGATGACGCGCCGACACAAGGTTCGCGCTGGCTACAACGGCTGGAAGCTTTGGCGGGCAGCGAAGCCAAAGACAAAATTGTGGCGCGCGGTGATACCTATCTGAAAATTGCCCGTCAACTTGATGCGCCAAAGCATCCGCATGGAGATTTGGTGGCACGGCCCGCACCAACCCCGCCGCTGGAACTGCGCCCGCGCAAGCTATCCGTCACGGAAATCGAAACCCTGATCCGCGATCCCTACGCCATTTACGCAAAACACATTCTCAAATTATCGCCTTATGACGCTATTGGCAAAACACCGAGTTTTGCCGAACGTGGCAGTCTGGTTCATGATATTTTGCACCGCTTTATAGAGCAGCGCAGCAGTGGTTTTGATAGTGCTGAGGCGGCTGAAGAATTGTCGCAATTGGCCGATCAATTTTTTGAACCCTTGCAGGATTTCCCAGAACTTTATGCCAGTTGGCGCACAAGATTTGCGCGGATCAGCACTTGGTTCCTGGCCAATGAAGCCGCGTGGGATGATCAAATCTCCACCCGCTTTACTGAGCGCTACGGCGTGCTGGAAATCACCTTGCCAGCTTTTCATCTGTCGGGCCGTGCGGATCGGTTTGATTTGATGAAAGATGGATCAGCGACGATCATTGATTATAAAACCGGCATGCCGCCCAGCAAAAGTCAGGTCGAAACCCATTTTGCGCCGCAGCTGCCGTTGGAAGCTGCAATGCTGGCAGCGGGTGTTTTTGACGCTGTGCCAAAACTGCAAGCCGCGCAGCTTTGCTATATTCAGCTTTCCGGCAATCGAGACCCCGGCAAACTACATGTGCGGGCCAGCGGCGAGGATGATATCGCGCAGCTTGGCGAAGCCGCGCTGGAAAAGCTCAAAGCGTTGATTGCCCATTACGACCAGTTGGAAACCGGTTATCTGTCTCAGTCTCAGCGCGAAAAAGTGCGCTATGAGGGCGATTATGATCACCTTGCCCGCGTTGCCGAATGGCGCGGTCTGGATGGGGAGGATTGATGTGAGCGATTTAATGCCAATCCCCGAAGATACCAAAAAACGCCAGCGCGATGCTTCTGATCCGCGCGTTTCTGCATGGGTGAGCGCCAATGCCGGATCGGGCAAAACCTATGTCCTGTCGCGCCGCGTTATCCGCCTTTTATTGGCAGGCAATGACCCCGCCACCATTTTATGCCTGACCTTTACCAAGGCAGCGGCCAATGAAATGGCCAATCGCGTGTTTGAAGAACTGGCCAAATGGACAGTGCTGGATGATAGCGCGCTGACAAAAATTCTAATTGAACTTGGCGAACCACGGCCCAATGCGCTGGCCCTTACCCGCGCGCGGCAACTTTTTGCCCATGCGTTGGAAACGCCGGGCGGCCTAAAAGTGCAAACCATCCACGCCTTTTGCGAGCGCCTTTTGCAGCAATTCCCGTTTGAGGCCAATGTGCCCGGCCATTTTGAAGTGGCGGATGAGGAAACAGCTCAATCATTGCTGTCCACCGCCAGAGAGCGTGTGCTGGCCGATGCCATTCAGCATCCGCAAAGCGATGTCGGACAGGCTTTTGATGAGCTGGTCGCCATTGCCGATGATGACACGATTTTGGGCGCGATCAGCGAAGTGCTGCGCAAGCGCGATCAGTTCATGCGCAGCATAAACACCCGTGAAAACGGGCTGGAACAGCACCAGGCAACGCTGGCGCAAGTGCTGAATGTTGAGCCGGGTACGACGCTGGATGATTTAACTGATCAGGTGATGCAAGGCACGCTGGGCGGTTTTGGACTTCAACAATTGCAGGCGCTGCAAAGTCGCGCGCAGGAAAGCGCGGGCAAGAAAGATCAGGATGTTGCCGCTCGGATCAACGCCGTTTTGCATGCAGTGAACTCGGTGGAACAACTGAGCGCCTGGCTGGCGATTTTTGCAACGGCAGGCAAAGCGCGCAAGAGCGGAGCCTTCCTGTCAAAAGCATTGAAAGAAGACATTCCGGAATTGTTTGCAGCGATTGAAAATGTGCTACCCGAAGGTTTTGATGAGGTGCGTAGCCGGGTTAACGCCATCTCAACCCTTAGCAACACCCGCGCGCTGTTTGTGCTGACCCGCGACATCATCATTCATTATCTAGAGGTTAAAAACCGGCGCGGCCTGCTGGATTATGATGATCTGATTTCCAAAACCGGGCGGTTGCTGTCCAATGCCGATGCCGCGCTTTGGGTGCAATATAAGCTCGATCGTGGCTTGGCCCACATTCTGGTCGATGAAGCGCAGGATACCAGCCCGGCGCAATGGCGCGTTGTGGAAGCGCTGAGCGATGCGTTTTTTCATGAAACCGCACCTGATGAGCAAAACCGCCCTCGCGGGCCGCGTACGATATTTGCGGTGGGCGATGAAAAGCAGTCGATCTACTCGTTTCAGGGCGCTGCGCCAGATGCGTTTGAAGATCAACGCCGCGCCTTTGAGCGAAAAGCCCGACAGGCCCAACTGGATTGGCGCTCGGTCAAACTCAATCTGTCTTTTCGCTCGGTCAATGATGTGTTGAGCGCCGTCGATGCGGTGTTTTCCGGCCCGGAACTGGCCAGCAGCGTCAGCAAGGTGGGCGTTGATCCGCATCAGGCCTATCGCGCATCAGCGCCGGGCGAGGTGGTGTTGTGGCCGCTTGTGGAAGAGCAAAGGGCGGAGAAGCCAGAGGATTGGCGCTTGCCGGTTGATGCGCCTGCCGGTGCGCTGGAGCAAATTGCCGGGCGTATTGCCGCTGATATTGCCGCGATGATCCGGCAGGGCAAAACGCTTGCCAATGGCAGGCCGGTTCGTCCCGGTGATTTTTTGATCCTGCTGAAAAAGCGCGGGCAGGTGATGGGGCTGGTCAATCGCGCGCTCAAACGTGCCGGTGTTGCCGTGGCTGGAATGGACCGGCTGGCGCTGAA
>NVXB01000064.1 GCA_002746425.1 Hyphomicrobiales bacterium
GCCTCGAACTCGCCAAGTGACCTGAAGCGGCGCGAGGCGGATATTGCGATCCGGAATTTTCGTCCGACAGAGCCGGATCTGATTGCCAAGAAAGTCGGTGACGGTGAGGCACGGTTGTATGCGACAACGGGTTATATTGAGCAGTTGGGAATTCCTCGGGTGCCGTATGACCTGCGGGGTGCGGCATTTGTCGGGTTAGATCGCGGCAATGGATTGCTGAATGCGCTGAATGCGATGGGGTTTAATCTGACGGTGAAGAATTTCCCGGTCTCCACCGAAAACCATCTGGTGATGTGGGATATGGTGCGACAGGGTCTGGGGATCGGGGTTGTTGATGACCGGATCGGTGAAGCGGAGCCGCTGGTGCAGCAGGTATTGCCGGAAATGGAACCAATGGTGTTTCCGATATGGCTGGTGGCGCACCGGGAACTGAACAGCAGTCGGCGTATTCGGATGGTGTTTGATTTACTGGCAAAGGAGTTGGCCAAAGCTCTGGCCCAAAATTTGACTTGAATGGCTGTTCAGGCAATTTCTTTATTCTCKGTGAAGGCTGATAGCAGTAGCTCCAAAAGCCTTTCGCCRTCSTCCACCAGAACCGCTGGATTGCGTGTCATCAATAAGCGCAGRGCCAAYCCCTGRATGATGCCRAATAKYAGCGTGGTCATATCTGCATCRCTCACATCCTTGCGCAAAYCACCGTMTTGKCGKCCTTGCGCAACGGCGCTGGTGATGGYTTTTTGAAARTCGGTCATGCTGGATTGCATTTGCGAGCGCACCACATTTTGATCGCCTTTTGGATCGCGYGCCACCATGATTTCAGGCAAGGCAGGTGTGTTTTGTATGAGCTTTAAATGACCTGTAAAAAGCAGACGCAGTCGGTCCAGGGGAGCATTATCTGTGGCCATCGCAACGGCAATATTCTCCGCAACCTGATTGCCCAGACCCTCGGCGATGGAACGCCAAATATCCTCTTTGTTGCGAAAATGCTTGTAAACCGCCGGTTGGGTKAGGCCGAGGTGATTGGCAATCATGCCTGTTGTGACCTGMGCTGGCCCAACCTCRAAGGCGAGATCGAGCACTGCTTGCACGATCTCAGYCTTACGGTCATCCGCAGATTTGCGGGTTCTCACAATTTGGCCTTTGCTTTGCGTATTGAACCACGCAAAGTCATGGCAATCATAACCCAAAAACCAAACCGCAACACCAGCGCACCAACCGTGCGCATCTCAAAAGCTGCACCTTGCATTGTATGAAAGCCAAAGGCGAGGGCGGCAATGCCGGTAGCTGCTGCGATAAAGACAGACAGGATGCAGGCCCAGCTACGCCCTAGCCAAATGCCAATGGCGGCAATGACATAGAAGAATCCGGCGGTAAAATTGAACCAGACCATCAGGGGAATATAGGCCCCTGCGGCATCGCGTGCTTCTTGAGGGCCAAAGAGGACGCTGCCGCCGGAAAACAGCGTCAACACGCCAAAAACCAGCGCGAGAATTGCCAAGATTTTTAGCAATCGCGATGGTGCTTGTTGAGGGGAACTGATGTGGGCCATTGTTGAAYTCCTTTTAAGTTATAATRYTATAACTAGTGAGGARTYTAGCAAATTCAACCCGCTATSTGTCGCCCTTTTATCTMGGCCRCCATTGARAGGGCYSAGGYNCNCGTTTAATTACAGCAAGAYAATGGTTGATTGGCCACAGCCACGACGAAGCKCGTGGATATCTTGCAGYTCAGGATCGTTGATCCAGCCYAASGCGGMAGSCTTGTCRGGGAATGCAAGAATGGCGAGCATGCTTGGCAAWTYGGCAGTGCCTTCCAGCACTTCCAGTTCTWTGGAGGCCTGCAAGACAGARCCGCCATGCTTKRCRAGCGCYGSACCAGCCTTTTCGCGATAGGCRRCKAGCTTGTCTGGGGATGTAATCGTCAAGGCTACAGTTGCGTGCACAGTCATAGGTTTTATCCTTTTTGTTTTTGTGATGCCKCTGTTTACGGCATGATGAGATGATAAAATATTCACTATCTATGCGGATATATTGTGCAATAATGCACAGGCTATGAGTGATTGGAGCGACCTTCGATATGTCTTGGAAACTGTCCGACAAGGCGGTTTGAGCGGGGCTGCGCGCGTGTTGGGCGTCAATCATGCCACTGTGTCGCGGCGGATAAACTCCATTGAGGAATCGCTGGGCGCTGTCTTATTCGACAGATTGCCAGGTGGTTATGCGCCAACCAGTGCAGGGTTAGATGCCGCGCGGATTGCCGAGAAAATGGAAGCCGCAAATGCCGAGTTGAGCCTTGCCATTGGCGCGCGTGATCAGCGCTTGAGCGGCCCGCTTTGCATCACAGCACCGCAGCTTCTTATGGAACGTATTCTGGCGCCGATTTTTGCCGATTTCTGCAACTCGCACCCCGAAATTGAATTGAATCTTTTAGCGACAAATGAAGCGTTGAATTTGGCCCAGCGCGAAGCAGATGTTGCCATTAGAATTTCCGACAAGCCGGTTGAAACTCTGCTGGGGTCGCTTGTGGCAGAGCAGCGCTCAGCTATCTATATCAGCCGCAAATATGCCGAAAAACTGGAAGCAAACACTGAGAAGCGGTTAGACTGGATTCGGTTTGCTCATTGGCAAGAAATTCCGCCGGAAATTAGCAGCATTTGGCCCAATTGCCGTACCGCACTGACCGTTGATGATATGGTTGCCGTTATTGGCGCGGTGCGTGCAAATATGGGTGCCACAAGAATGCCCTGCTTTTTAGGCGATACAGACCCGCTGCTCCTAAGACTGCCCGGATTGGCGACCTTCAGCTACCCCGGAATATGGATTTTGACCCACCGCGACATGTACCGCGTAAAGCGGATTCAGATTTTCAAGAAATTTATCATTGGCAGACTGCGTCAGGCCCGACCTTTATTTGTGGGGCATGAGAGCAGCTGAATAAAAAAGGTGAGGCACCCCGCGTAGGATGCCTCACCCATTGTTTTAGTGTTTGAACTTCTTGATCTCACCGGCAGCGAGGCGGGAACCATATGATTTCAGTTCCTTTTTCACCACTCCCATGAGGAAGTAGAGCGCAAAGATATTCACAACAGCCATGGCAAAGATCGCCGCATCTGAGAAGTCGATGACCGGTCCCAGACTTGCCGCTGCACCAATAACGATGAACACGCAGAAGATAACTTTGAAGATCAGCTCGGAAGTTTTTCCCTCGCCAAAAAGATATGTCCAGCTTTTCAAACCGTAATAGGACCATGAAATCATGGTCGAGAAGGCAAACAGCACAACCGCAATGGCAAGCACATATGGGAACCATGAGATTGACGAGCCGAAAGCGGCAGATGTCAGGCCCACACCAGATGTATTACCAACGGTTTGAATGGCTGTGCCAGCTTCGTTGAGCAGGAACTGACCAGTGTCAGGATCCATAATCAATTGACCGGATATGGTGATCACCAATGCCGTCATTGTGCAGATCACAACCGTATCAATCAAAGGCTCAAGCAGTGATACAAAGCCTTCTGTGATTGGCTCTTTGGTTTTCACCGCGGAGTGAGCAATCGCAGCTGAGCCAACACCAGCTTCATTGGAGAACGCAGCCCGTTTGAAGCCCTGAATAAGAGCGCCAACAAAACCACCAGCAACACCCAAACCTGTGAAGGCACCATCAAAGATCTGGCCAAACGCCCAGCCGATCTTGTCATAATTCACCATCAGAATGATGAAAGCAGCACCGACATAAAGAATACCCATGAATGGCACAACTTTTTCGGTGACCTGTGCAATGGATTTAATACCGCCAACAATTACTGCAAACACGATGGCCGCAAAAATAATGCCGGTAATCCAACCAGGATAATCGCCAAAGATTCCAGCAATCTGCGCGTGGGCTTGATTGGCCTGGAACATGTTGCCGCCGCCAAGTGCGCCAAGAATACAGAACACCGAGAACAGAACGGCAAGGATTTTACCACCAGGTAAACCCAGCTCATCAAAGCCCTTGGAGATGTAATACATTGGGCCACCAGAAACGGTGCCATCCTTGTATTCATTCCGGTATTTCACGCCCAGCGTACACTCGGTGAATTTCGTTGCCATGCCCATAAGGCCAGCAAGGATCATCCAAAATGTCGCGCCCGGTCCGCCAATGCCAACCGCAACGGCCACACCTGCAATGTTACCAAGACCAACTGTGCCCGAAAGTGCCGTGGCAAGCGCCTGAAAGTGGCTAACCTCGCCCGCATCCTCAGGATCAGAGTAATCACCCTTAACCAGGCTGATCGCATGGCCAAAGAAGCGAAACTGAACAAACCCGAAATAGATGGTGAAGACAGTAGCAGCAATCACCAGCCACATCACGATCCAGGGAAACTCTGTTCCYGGAAAAGGCGAAAAAATRAGGCTTACAAATGGGCCTGTGACGGTTGCAAAAATGGCATTAACTTTTTGATCCARCGTTTCTGCCTCTTGGGCAAATGCTGCACCGTTGGTCATTACCAGCGACATAAGCGCCGTTAATGAAAGCAATAATTTATGTAGTTTTGTCATGTATTCTCCCCCCTTTTAGCTGACCACAGTTACAGGTACGCTTGCGCCCATAACCAGATTAGATGTGGCACTGCCAAATATGCGGCTTTTRATGCCGCCTTCTGATGTGCGGCATACGATGATTTGATCGGCTGATTCRCYCTCAGCAATCGAAATCAATGTGTGCGCGACGTCTCCGTGMCGAACGATGCCCTTGACCTTAAGGCCMGCTTTTTGRAGCTTTTCGATYGCCGGATTTATAATGCGCTCCAAGGCTACCGAAATTTCTTCTTCCCGGCGCTTGTGACGTTCTTCGTTTTCTTGCGGTGTCTGAAAAGAAAAGGGCGACCACTCAATCACGTAGACAACCAGCAACTCACAGTCGCCAATTAGCCCCGCCATTTTCTGAGCATAGGATAAAGCACGTTCGCCCGAAGCGTGCCCATCAAGTCCAATTACCAGCTTCGCTGTCATTTTTCTCACTCCCTTATTGTTWTAGTCCCGACACGATCTTTGCCAAAAARTTGAAACAAAGCAAATGCAGCAGGACTGATGCAGAAATCAGGGCCTTAATCATGGTTGGATTAATTCCCARTRTTTATTTTAGGAAAAAAGACTGGTAAGTGTGACTATTGTTGGGATATTATTAGCATTAAAGACTACAAATTAGGAATTAGTAGGAAAAAAGACTAAATGAAAAGGGATTTAGATTACATAGATAGACGGATATTGGACGAGTTACAGGCAAATGGMAGACTATCGATTGTTGARCTTGCTAACAGGGTGCATTTGACCAAAACACCATGTTCAGAGCGGGTAAAACGRYTAGAAAAATCAGGCGTTATTAGCGGGTATCACGCYGTGCTTGATCCTGCCGAAGTKGGCATGAACCACTTGTCTATCGTCCACGTAAACCTTGCTAAAACCAACGATAACACCCTGGATGAGTTCAACAGGGCCGTGAATCGAATCCCCGAAATTGAAAGCTGCCTGATGATCGCCGGGTCATTCGACTACATGCTGAAAGTGCGCACGCGAGATATGAGTCATTTTCGCAAATTACTTGGCGATGAGATTGGCCGATTGCCAAATGTCATGCAGACACACTCTTTTGCCGTCATGGAAACCGTGAGAGAATCGAATCAAATCAACATGCAAGATATCAATCTAAGGGCTCAATCTGATTAAACTCTGACCTTAGCTGGGTATAGGTACTGATTCGCGGCTTTGCGGCGAGATGGATATCAGGCGCTCATATAATGAGGAAAATACCATTATGCGCGGCGTGAAAGGCACTTTGGGATATTCAGATCAAGCGGCGCAACTCCAGCCTCGATATGATCAGGCCTCGTTTGAGGATATGCACGCCTTAATTATGCATGTCTTGCCCACCAGCCCCAGCACAGTGATGGATATTGGCGCAGGTACCGGTCGCGATGCTGCCTATCTTGCAGGGCAGGGACACGAAACCGTTGCTGTGGAGCCGACGGATGAGTTCCGCACTCCCGCTAGTGCCCGCTATCCACACATTGAATGGATTGATGATGCGTTGCCAAAGTTGGAAAAATTAGAGGGTAGGATAGGTCAATTTGATCTCATCATGGCAACGGCCATGTGGATGCATCTGAACGAGCAGGAGCGCCCGCTCGCTATGAGCACAGTGGCAACGCTACTGAAACCCCGCGGGCTGTTGGTCTTGTCGCTTCGCCACGGCCCAATACCAGAGGGGCGGCTCATGTTTGATGTCTCGGCGGCGGAAACGATTGAGCTTGCAAAACGCGAGGGGTTTGAGAACCTCGTTGAGGCCGTCAGGCCGTCAATTGGTGAGATTAATCGTAAGGCGGGCATCACCTGGTCTCATCTGGCGTTTTGCAAAGTTTCGGCATAATGCGTAAAGCTTTATCGGCTTTTTACCAAGGCCAGCAATACCCCGCCAAGGGCAATCAACGCCGCGCCAAACAGCACACCGCCTGATGGGACTTCGCCAAAAAACAAAAAACCAAGCAGCCCCGCGAACAACAACCATGTATAATCCACTGGTCCCACGATAGACACGTCGGCAATTCGGTAACCGCGAATAACGCAAAACTGCGCGCTGATGGCGATGGGCCCGAGCATTAAAATCAACAGGGTTTCGGTGAGGTTGATGCTTTGCCATGCGCTAAAAGCAGGGATGGCAACCAAAAACAACCCGAAGAAATTGACGTGCAGCAACACCGTCAACGTTTTTTCTGACTGGCTGAGCGTGCGGATCAATATGGCTTCAAACGCAATCAGCAATGCGCCAATAAGGGCGATGGCGGCTGGCCATAAATAGGCGGGATCAAAACTTTGAAACGCACCTTGCGCACCCATGACTATAGCCGCGCCAGCGCTTGATACGCCAATGGCAAGCCAGTGCATGCGCGTGATGCGCTCTTTCAGTAAAACCACCCCCAGCGCGACAATAAAAATGACGTAGAGCAGGCTGATGGCCGTTGCATCCAAAATGGGCATTTGGGCAGAAGCATGGATAATCGCCGCGCCGCCATAGCAGCCAAAAATGGCCCGTAACAAATGCGATGCAGGCTTTTTGCTGCGATAGCTGAAAAGCCCGTCTCCAAACAAAAACGAAACTACAATGAGCGTTGAAAACCCGCTGACATACCTCAAAAAGATGACTTGAAACGGATCAGCAATGCCATGTGCCATTTTGCCAGACGCATAGATGATTGTGAAAAGCGCGGTGCCCAATGTCACCCAAAGGATGGCTTTGGCATTTTGCGACAGATTTGGTGACGTCATTTGTTTCTTGAGCCATGTGCATAAGGTTTTTCTATCCATGCAGCCCAAATCACCCTAAAACAAACGCGTAAAAGGCAGGCAGCATCGGAAAAACTAATGCAGCGGTTCCATCAAATATCCCTGAATGCCATTCGCGTGTTTGCCACGGCCGCACGGCATCAAAGCATTGCCGGGGCCGCTTCGGTGTTGGGTGTCACGCCAAGTGCGGTGAGCCACCAGATCAAGAATTTGGAGGCGGCGCTCGCCACTGCGCTGTTCGTGCGCAGCAACAACACCATTACGCTCACTCCCGTCGGGCAGCGCTATTTGGATGATATTTCGCCAGCGCTAAAAATGCTGGAGCAGGCATCCAATGCGCTTACACGGAATGCCAACGAGCTTACCGTTCGTGTGTCCGCCACGCTGGCTGTCCGGTGGCTGATCCCGGCGCTAGAGGGTTTTAAAAAGCAATATCCCGATGCGCGCATAAGAATTGAAACCGGTTATTATGACGAGGCCCGGCTGGGGCAGGCCATTGATATGGCGATTACCTATCGCCGCAATGGCGACGAGATGATTGAAGGTGGTAGCCCAGGTAAATCAATGGGAGAGAAAATTCTCAGTGATTTCTCTCGCCCGGTTTTATCCCCGGCTTTGTTGCAGCAAAGCGGGTATTTAAGCCGAAAAGACATGGCCTTGGTGCCCGCCATTATCTGCACGGAAAACAATTGGGATTGGCAACAATGGGCGCGCCATTTTGATGTGCCAATTGCCGATATGCAGTTCACCGATCAGTTTGATATGGACGACGCAGCCCTGCACGCCGCAACTGCCGGGCTGGGCATGGTGTTGGCACCCTCATTGATGACAATGACGGAGATCAATGCCGGGTTGCTTGTCGTGCTACCCGATGTCGAGCCTTTGGAATTGGGCGCGTTTTATTTAATCTCTGGCCCTCGAACCAACGGAATTATCAAAAGTTTTCGAAAATGGTTGTTGAGTGAGTTGGCGGCGCAGCCAAGCTAACGCCATTTTTGAGAACACACAGCCGGTTTCTCGTAGTGCAGAGCTATGTTTCCGCCCTTAGTGCTGCTGATACTACTTTTCGAGTTTCCTCAAGCGCTGCACTAACCCGTGCAATTTTGGATGCGCCAAAACGATAGGCCAGCATAACTTCCACTTTCGGAGAATGCCAGCTGGGCAAACATCGCACCAATTGCCCGCTAGCAAGCCCGTCGTTGGCTAGAAAATCTGGCACAAGAGCAACGCCCAGTCCCTGTTTGGCCAAATCCAGAAGAATCGAAAAATTTCGAACCGCCACATGGGATTGCACTAGAACCGTCTCGGTTTGCTGCAGATGTTGCGCCGATTCAAGTCGCCAATTGGCTTCCGGCGAGCTGCCAGAAAAAACTAGGCAAGGAGTTTGTGCAAGGTCGGCTGGTGTCGTTGGCGCATGCTCTTGGATAAACGCTGGACTGGCGACAAGAACACGGCGAAATGTGCCGACATGGTTCGCCACCAGAGTGTCGTCCTTGATGCGTCCAACCCTAATGGCGAAATCAAAATTGGGGTCCTGAAGGTCATCAAATTGATAGGCGGATTCCACAATCAACCGCATATTGGGGTGGGTTTGGCGCAAATGTGGGATAAGCGTTTTTAGCACGAAGCCACCCAGCGCCGGGGTTACGGCAATGCGTACATTGCCATTTGGTACGCTCGCCGCTAGGCTTGATTCATCTTTAAGCAATTGCATTTCTTCAAGCAGTGACATGACCCTTGGCAACAGGTTTTCACCCTCACGGGTCAGGGCAACACGGCGTGAATTTCGCTCCAGCAATTTGACGCCGAGGCTCTGCTCCAACCGGCTGACCTGCAAGCTGATGGTGGATTTGGAAAGGTTTAGATTATCCGCCGCCGCTGTGATGCCGCCTTGCTGAATAACCGTTGAGAACGCCAGCAATTCGCGAAATTCCAAAGTTTTATTTTCTTCAACCAACTGTTCTATTCCACCATGTTGTTTTGTTTTATATAACGTCGATATTTGGGCCATTGCAACAAACCAAATGAGAATTTCAATGTCCCAGAAAATACTGATTACCGGAACAAACGGTGCTTTTGGCACTATGGTCGTCACAAAGCTGTTGGATGCAGGCCATGCTGTTGCTGCCTCCATGCGCGATATCAATGGGCGCAACAGTGACAGTGCCAAAACATTGCGCGCCGCCGGTGTGCATGTGGTGGAGATAGATGTGGCCGATAATGCCAGCGTTGAAGCGGGCACCAATGCTGCTAAGAGTGCCTTGGGCGGCATCGATGTTCTGGTCAATAATGCAGGCACCGGTGCCCATGGCCTTCACGAGGCCTTTTCGCCGGAGCAGCTTTTAAAACTCTATGATGTCAATGTGGTGGGGACACACCGCATGATGCGCGCTGTTCTTCCCACGCTTCGCGCCCAGAAATCTGGCTTGGTTTTGAATATATCCAGCCTACTTGGCCGTCTGTCTATCCCGTTTTATGGCCCTTATAGTGCCACAAAGTTTGCGCTTGAGACCCTAAGCGAAACCTATCGCGCCGAGCTTTCTGGCTTTGGTGTGGATGTGGCGTTGGTAGAGCCTGGCGCTTTTCCAACGACATTTATGGACAATGTGATGCATCCAAATGATGACGCGCGCCTGGCGCAGTACGGCGCATTTGCAGATGCGCCCGCGCAATCCTATGCCAATTCTGGGGCCGCGCTGAAAGCCAATCCGCAGCAAGATCCGCAAAAGGTGGCGGATGCCATTGTGAGGATCATTGATACGCCAGCCGGGCAACGGAGTTTCCGTACCATTGTCGATTTCATGGGCTTAGCGGAGCCTGCAAGTGTTTTGAATTCAACGCTGGATCAGGTAACCGGCGGTGTTTACGCCGCCTTTGGTATTGCTGATATGCGGGTGCTCAAGACCAACTAGTATTTTGCACGATGGCGGTGAAGACTGCCGCCGTGCAATTTGTCATATCACGCGTTGGCGAAGAACAAGCCGAGCCGGCTGCCTTGGCGTTTTGCCCGCAAATACAGCACATAAATTGTGAGCAACAACATCAGCACTTCCGCTGTTGGCCCAGCATACCAAATGCCCCATTCGCCATATAAGAATGGCAGCGCGAAAGTCAACGGCAGCGCAAAAGCATAGGTGCGGGTCAGGCTGAGAATGGCTGATCGCTTGGCATCGCCGATGGCCTGAAAGAAAGTGCTGATCATCAGCAACGGCCCAAAGATGAAAAACGTCAWGGTGGTCATTGGCAACAGGCGTGCCACCTCGGCGGAGATCGCGGCGTCATCGACAAATATCCCGCCAAGCGAGCTTTTGAAAAAGTAGACCGCAAGCTGTAATCCGGCGCAGTAGATAAAGGCAATAAGCAGCGCAAGCCGCATACTGGCATTGGTGCGCAGCCATTTTTGAGCGCCGTAATTATTGCCGACAACGGTTTGAAATGCCATCGAAAGCCCAAGCAGYGGCAGGAAATTAAACGTCATCAAACGGGTGATGATGCCATAAGCACCCACCGTCGCRTCATAGTTTTGCGTGCCCCACACTTGCAGSGAATAAAGCGTGACACCGGCCGACAGGGATATGCCGACATAAGACAGGCTGGTGGGCGCGCCCAGCTTGAGAAAATCCGCCCAGTGGCTGCGGCTTTTTGAAAGGTTGAAAACCGGCGTTTGAAAAACCGAGGTGCCGTATTTGCGCGCCACGGCAATCGCGGCGATAGACACAGCCTGCGCCARTACMGTGCCATARGCYGAGCCTGCAACGCCCCATTCAAACTCAACAATAAACACATAATTGAACACCACATTCAGCAAAACAGAGCTGAGTGAAATCGCCGCCATCAGCGCAATACGCCCCTCCGCCCGCAGAGTGTCGCCGTTGATCGAAAGGATGAAATTGAGCGGTGACAGATAAATCAAAATAGAGATGTAGGTATAGCCAAGATCGGCCAGTTCCTGCGAACCTTTGGCTACGCTTAGGGCTAATCCCCGCCCACCAAATGCAAACAAAATGATCAAGACAAGGCAAACAATAAGCGCCAAAGAGATGGCCTGCGCAAACGCTCTATGTGCTGCCGTTTTTTCTCCCGCCCCGAGAAGGCGCGCGATGACGCTTGAAAAGCCGTTGGAAACGAGCGTCGAAAGCGCAACATTCATCATGAAAAATGGGAACATTAATGTGACAGCGGTGAGCGCTTCCGGGCCGACAAAAGCACCAAGGAAATAGGCATCAACCAGCGTGAACGAGCCATTGACCAGCATGATCAGAACAATCGGTGCCGCCGTCTTGGCAAAAACCGATGGCAGCGAGCCAGACAAGAACATGTTGTCCGGTGATTTTGCTTCTTGTGTCACGGTGCACTCCTTAGGAAATGCGGCTGGCAAGCGCACCCAAAATACAGTCATAGCAATTTTGACTTGTGCTGGATACGCGATATGCCGTATGTTATTGACAGCGTCAATTGACGTTGTCAATAACGAAAGCGAAAAACATGCCGCCTGGATTGTCCGAAGACGAGATTGTGGAAAAGCGTGATCTTTTCGTAAACTGCGCGCTCAAAATTATGGAGAGCGAAGGCAGTGATGCATTAACCCTGCGCAAATTGGCGACCACAGCCGGGGTCAGCCGGACCACGCCATATCTTTATTTCAAGGACAAAGCAGCGCTGCTCGACGCCATGAGGATTCACGGTTTTAACGCGCTGTCAGATGCCTGCGAGCAGGCCATTATTGGCGTAGAAAAGCACGTCAAACAAATGCGCGTGCTCGGCGAAACCTATGTCACATTCGCCATCACCCGCCCGGCGCTCTATCGGCTGCTTTTCATGTCGGGTGTTGATGGCGATATGTCAGAACCTTTGCGCGCCGCAACGGACCGTTACAACAAAATAACCTCAGCTCCGATGCAAAAAGCCTATGATGCGGGCATCATGGCTTTGCCGCCAGAGCGGCTAGGCCCGGTGCTTTGGGCCGCAATTCACGGCTTGCTGGAGTTGAGAAGCGCGGGTTTGCTGGGTGATGATCAAGCCTTTGAAGAGGTTCAGCGCAACCTCAATTCCGTGCTCGCAAAAGGCTTTGTTAAAAAGGCAGATTAAAGCCTACCATAGGCGGAACAAGAGATAGGAAGTCGGCGATGACAAAGACTGAATTAGGGCTTCCGCTTGAATACCAGCAGATGCCGCAATATTTTGATGCACATAACATCTCGCAAGATACAGCGGTCAAAAATAGTGTTTTGGAGGCCATTCTTGCCCGTCATAATGTGAAGAGCGTGCTTGATCTCACCTGCGGCACAGGCTCTCAAGTATTTTATCTTTCCGCCCGTGGTTATCAGATTACTGGCGCGGATTTCAGCCCCGCACTTTTGGAGGTCGCTCGGAAAAAGGCGAAAGCTGAGAGTATTTCTGTTGAGTTTATAGACGCAGACATGCGCAGTTTGAATGCAGGCAAGTTTGATGCGGCTATCACCATGTTCAATGCGGTTGGGCATCTGTCAAAGGCTGATTTCGAGATGACCATGAGAAACATCTGCGGCAATTTAGAAGCAGGAGGCATTTATGTGTTCGATATCTTAAATCTAGCGGCGCTGAATGATGATGCCATCAAAAAGCTGGCCATGAAGTCGAGCAAAACGGTTTTGGGCACCGCAATCCACCATACCCAATATTCCACGCTTGAACGAGATAGCGGGCGACTGATATCTCATGATGACTATATCATCGAAGAAGAAAAGGCAGAGCCAAAACACTTCAGCCACGCCTTTACCCTTCAGATTTATACCGCGAAGGAACTTCGGGATATGCTGGCCAAAACCGGGTTTGAGGTGGTGGGCCAATACGCAATGGATGGCTCAGAATTTTTGGAGCACGAAACGACCAACATTTTGACCGTCGCTAAGAAATCATCTTGATGCAGGGCCAAATCGCTTATTTGCCACGCACCATTAAACAAGGTTGAGCTGCACGCTGCCGATGGTTTTGTAGTCGGCCACCAGTGTTGCGCCAGGGTCTGGTGTTAGCACATCGCAGATGAGGCCGGTGGAAACCCAGTCTCCCGCTTTGAGGACAATGTTGCGCCCACTCAAATGGTTGGCGAGCCACACCACAACGGCCAGCGGATTGCCCAATGCGGTTGCGCCAATGCCGGTGGTGGCAGCCTTGCCATCCACGCTAACCTGCACCGTTTCCGCTGCCATATCCATAGATGGATCAAAGGCAACGCCCGGCCCGTAGACAAACGCCTGATTCACGCCGCCATCAGCCACCAGCCAGCACACATTATCCTTGATCGTGCCCGGCAGGCGCTTATTGGCAATTTCGAAAACCGGATGAACTGTGGCAATGGCGTCGACAATATCATCCATGGCATAGGGCTGGTTGCGCGACGGCAAATCACGCTTCATACGAAAAGCAATTTCCGCTTCTACAATTCTGAGGTCGCTGGCGGTAACCGAAATTGGCCCGGGAGCAGACAACACAAAGCCCTCCAGGAGCGGCCCACAGAACGGCTCATCCACACCCAGCATTTCCCGAGCAGCTTTTGCCGTTGCGCCAACTTTCCAGCCAACAATTGGGGTATCCAGGGCGCGAGTTACGACATCCTGAACAGCGTAAGCCTCTTCCATGGTTTGCGGCGGCGGGCAGGGATAATCATCCAGCCGTTTCGCGTTGAGTCGTGCTTTGGCAAGAATGGCACCGGTGGCCGCTATATCCATGTCGATTGTTTCCTGTTGTGTATGTGTTGGTATAGTGATTTCCGACACGTATTGTATGGCGTAAAGTTTTCGGTAGCGCAAAAGCACTTTTAATCGAGGCCATATTGCAGGAGCCTAAAAGTTTTTGATGCTTTGTCGAGCAGTCCAAAATCTGAATGACTAAAGCACCATTCAAGCTCGGCTTTTTGAGCGTTAAACCCGAGCGATGTCACAAATTCTGTGTTGTCTAACTTTGGTCCTATGTCGCGCACAATTCGTGCCAGATGGTTCGAGTGCATAACCACAGCGATGGGATGCCCTGAGGTTGCAATTCCTAGCCCATTGTATCCACCTAAGGTGAATGGGCTGGGCATTTTATTTAGGTTCTCATACTCATCAATTGTTTCCCAAAGTCGTTTCTGCTCAAGCGTTAATGATAGGCCACAGTTATTAAAAACTGAGTGGTCGAAAACACCGATAACATGGAATTCTGTTCGGTTCACTTTAGCAAAAATAACCTGGTTTGTTCGATTGATGAGTCCAGATTTTGTTTTACTGTCACCAATATGAAAGTGATGAAAACCCAAGGTATTTAGGAGAAAATCCTTATCATTCCAGCGCTCGAAATCACGGCTTAACTTGCTTCGGGGTGGAGTATATCCACGCTTAGTAGCCTTATCAGAGAGGTATAAAGTTAGGTCATCTCCCCGTTCAACAGCGTCAATGAATTTTTTCGACCCGTTAATCAGGGCTTGGTCTTTTAGTTCTTGTCTCACAATATTTTTGCCCAAAACCTTGCGAGGGCGTGCACTAACAAGCCGCAGTCTCCATGAGGTGTAGTAAAGTAACAAACTGCGGGTTGATTTACCCTCCATTTCTATTCTGGTTGCTCGGTCATTTGGAAATTTAGGGATGTCATTGATTAGATTCTTGCGCAGACGCTTCTCACGTCTTGATAGTATAGGAGAGATCGTCACTTCATCTTTTCCTATCGGCTAAATCCATTGCACTGTTGGATGTATGCAATACTTTTTGTGATACAAGCTTAGGGCCTTTTTGATCGTATCGTGACAAATCACCGTATCGTCCACGAGCGATACTTTTATCCTGCAGCACGAGTTTCAATTTCGCGGAGCAGCTCTGCAGCTCAATCATTCAAAAGCAATTCTTAGCCTGAAGCGCTTGCACTAGGCTACCCGCCAACATGATCTCCCGCTTTAACGGCGCGGCGCAGCAGCACATGGGCAAGCTGGGTTGCGCGCATTATGTTGCGAAGGTTTTTTGCACGTTGATGTCCGGCGGAATGGGCGTTTGGTGGATCAGAAAATTGGTCAGGCATTTGGCAAACCACGGTGCGAGCAAGGAGCCTTTGGAGCCAAGGCCATTGAAATAGCTCAGCTGGCAATGCTGCGGATGCGCGCCAATCAGCGGCTTGCTTTCGCGAATTATGGGGCGCACTGCAGCTTCGTGGTTCAACACCGTATAGGGCACCTTGAAAAACTCTGTCAGCTTGCCTTCAATCTGCTCGCGGGCCGATATGTCTGGCACTTGATCCAGCGCTTTCCAATCGTAAGTGGAGCCAATGCGAAAAACATCTGGCTCTTGTGTTGGTGCCACCCAAATGCCGCGATGCAGGCAATGCGGCGGCACGGGCGCGTGAAAACGCACGGTTAAAATATTGCCTTTGGCCGCATTAAACGGCACGCATGAAAAATAGGGGTTGTGGCTGGCGGCAAAGCCTTCGCAAGACACGATGTGCCTGGCCTGATGCCCCAACACGCGCACGCCACCTTCACTAAATTCAACGTCGGTTTGCCAATCCAACTCGGCTTTTTGCCATGTCAAAAAAGTACGCGACGTTTCTAGGAAGTCCGCGACATCAAGCTGCGCTGCATGCATGGCAAAACCGCCATGCTCGCTACTGCCCAAAGCGGGGTCAAGCAGCACCGTGGGGGTTGGCCCCATCAGGTGGTTTAGCATGGGTTGCTTATYGCGCTTTTTCCAGTTTTGCTGTTCTTCTTCTGACTTAAACAACCGAACGGCCATGCGATCATGRAAGAATTTTTTGCCCGATAATTTTTCGATACGCCGATAGAAGTAACGCGCAAGCGGCAAAAAYTCATCAATTCTCCARCTAAGAGTGAGGCGCTGGCCGGTGATGGGCGTGATCAGCCCCGCCGCTATTTTTGATGATGTCACGGCCTCTTGGCGGTCCAAAATCAAAACCTGTTGGCCAGCCTCTCGCAAGTGCCAGGCTAAAGTGGTGCCYGCGAGCCCCTGGCCCACAATAATCACATCRTAAGGCGCTTGGGTCATACTAAACTCTGYTTSCCAAATGTGCGTAAGTGCCCAAATTATATGTATATTTAGGCATTTCTCCAATTGTAACACGGCCAAAAATGCAAAGATTTATGAACCGTGTGGAGAATTTGGGCATACATATTCCTGTGGTGAGTATTGAATTGAATTCAAAACAACTAATATTTTAGTTATTGRTTRTTATTTTAAATATATCTGATTCTCAAAGAATTTATTATCAAAATACATAAATATAAAGACTATTTTTTCTAAAAATATACTGTGTTCGACGGCGGTTGCCGGTCTCATTATAATTGGGTCCAGACCTTGGCTGTATTACCTGATAGGCTCATTAAATTGAGTTGGCTCACGGAATTACGACACCATGAAACGTTTTGGAGTGGATAAGATTGGGTTTGCCGTGATGGCACACCGAAAATGGGTGTCTGTCTTGTGTCTGGCGCTCACCCTCATCGCTGCATTGTTGTTTGCCACCGGGTTGACCTTTAATGGCGATATTGCCGATGTGCTCAAGGCTGATACGGCTGGGTACCGCGCTTTGCAAAGGGTTGAGACGCAGTTTCACCGTTTTTCCACCGATGAAATTGTTGTGGTTGAATCCACCGGTTTTGGCGATGCCGAGAATTTTGATGCGCTGGAAGATTTTGTTCTAGACCTACAACTTATTGATGGTGTTGAGGCTGTTATCAGCCTGTTTACGTTGCCGGGCGGGATGAATGCGCAAGAGCCGTTTCTTGGCTCCGCTGAGGCGGGCGCATTATCCCCACTACAAAAGCTTGATCACCTGATGGCGGTTCAGCCGATGACGGGTGATGTGCTGTCGGCAGACAAGACAATGACAATTATTGTCCTGATGATTGAGCAAAAGGCCGATGGCGGCGAGAGCATACTTGATCCTGCCGCGCGCGATGACATCAACCAGCTGACGGCAGATTATGCGCCGCAGCTCAGCATTGCTTTTTCAGGCATTGGCGAGATTCATCGGGCTATCGAAA
Source organism: Hyphomicrobiales bacterium (assembly GCA_002746425.1). Taxonomy (GTDB): domain Bacteria; phylum Pseudomonadota; class Alphaproteobacteria; order Rhizobiales. The sequence continues at coordinate 17,323 of NVXB01000064.1, forward strand.
TTGCGCTTAAGAAAGACCAAAAAAGCCTAGCGTTGATCTCTACCAGCTTGTGCGTGCTGCTGTCTTTGTTGGTGTTTCGCTCCTGGCGCGGGGCGATTATTTGCGCCATTCCGCCGATGGTTGGGGCGGCATGGTTTTTTGGTTTTGCGGCGGCTGCAAACATTGTGATTGATCCGATCACCACCATCATTCCCACCCTGCTTATTGTGGTGGGCTTTGCCGATGCGATCCATCTTTATTACTCATTCAATCGCGCGCGGCAGCACGAGCAAGATATCGTCAAAGCCATTCAAGTGTCGATGGCGCAAACGGGTCCTGCTTGCTTTCTTACCAGTCTGACGACGGCCATTGCCTGTTTGGGTATTGGCTTTTCCGGCACGGAATCGCTCAACACATTTGCCTTTAGCGGTTTTGTTGGCATGTTCATCCAGTTTGCTGCTGTGATTCTGGTGTTTCCGCTGTTGGCCTATTGGTTGGGCGGTGGATTATCAGATGGTGGCACCGTTATATCAGGGCGGTTTTCCGTTGTTGGGCGCTTGGCGACAAAACTTCTTAGCTTTGGCTGGGCGGTGCGTGCGTTCTCCATTGCGATCTTTGTGTTGGCCATTTACGCGCAGTTCCAATTGGAGATTGGCTTTCGATTGGCCGAGCATTTACCGGTCGATAGCCCGCTTAACCAATTGGAAAATCGGTTGAGCGAGAAATCACTCGCCAGCGGGCAGCTCTATGTTGTGGTGCAGGATAGTGATGGCGTGGAAGGTTTTGGCGAGGTTGATGCGGCGGATCTCCAGCGCGTTGCTGAAATTGTGTTTCCGGATTTATCAACAAAACAGGCTGCGGCGCTGTTTCCATCAATTGAGCAAATCGATCTGCTCATCGAAGAAGGTCACCCGATATTGCGGCGCTATATTGCGCGCGATGGGCTGAGCTATTTATTGCCCATTCCCATCGATTTGTCGCTACCTGCCACTCAAATTGCCGCCAAAGCGCAGTCGATGGCCGACAATTTGAACGCAGCCGGGTTTGGGGGCAAGTTTGAGATTGCGGGTATGTCGCTGCTTTCAGCGGTAGAAGTGCCGCAGATGATCAAGGATTTGCAGTTGGGGTTTTACGCCGCGCTGGGGTTGGTCATGCTGGTGCTGATGGTCGCCACCGGCTCCATCGCGCTAGGGCTACTGTCGCTTATTCCCAATTTGATCCCGATCCTTGGTGTCGAAACCTGGCTTTATATTAGCGGCCAGCAACTCACCATGACCGCTGCTGTGGCGCTGACCATCGCTTTTGGTATCGCGGTTGATGATACGATCCACTTTCTCAACTCGTACCAGCAGGCGAGGGCGCGCGATCCATCTACCAGCATCGCAATTGCCATTCGCGAGGTTGTCTCGCCGATCACCACCAGCACCTTGTTGCTAGTGGGCGGTCTTATCGTCACGCAAATCAGCGCGCTGCCATCGGTTGCTATTTTTGGGCAATTGGTGGCGGCAAGTCTGGTGCTGGCGCTGTTCGCCTCGATCTTTTTACTGCCGGCCTTTGTTGAGCCATTTAACCGTGCGAAAAATTTGAAATGAGATTTTTGATCGTTCTTTCGCTTTTTATGACCTTTTCGCTTGTACCTGCCATGGCCGTTGGTCTTGAGGATTTTGTCGGGGAATGGAAAGGTCGGGGCCAATATACTCGCATTGATGATGGCGAGCGCAAAGGCAAGCTGACGTGCCGGCTGAAAATCAAACTCCGCGATAGCAACCGGATTACGATTGATGGGCGCTGCGGCGCGGCGATTGGCGCAAAGGATTTCGCCATGCAGATTACCTTGAGTGGCGAAAATACGCTGTCTGTGCTCGATCTATCAAAGGAGAGGGTGGTCAACAGAAAATCCACCGGGCGCTTTGATGAAAGCGGCATTACGCTGGTGAGTGAGAATGAAGACGGGTCTCACATTTTTCATCTGTCCCTGCCAATCGAGGGGCAAATACAGATGGATACCTCTGAGGTTACCAGCAACAAAAGCGATACGGGGCAGGTGTTGTTGAAACGTCGGAAATAACCGGCTTTAGCTGTGAAGGTCCGCGCCCATGCGGTGGGAGATTTTCTTGGCGATGCGCTGAACATCCTCAATCGCGCGGGTTTTTTGTGCCGCATCCAGCTTTTCCACTGGCAGACTGACCGCGACACCGGCAATGGGCCGGTTTTGCGAATTCAGCACCGAGGCGCCAAAGCATACGACACCCTCGGCAACTTGTTCATCATCGAAGGAATAGCCGTTTTGGCGCACGCCATCCAGCTCTGCCAGCAGGGTGTCTATATCTTGCACGCTATGCGGTGTTCTGGAGGTTGGAAAACCATCGCTAAAAAGTCGTTTGACTTCAAAGTCACTGAGGTAGCTGAGAAAGCTTTTACCCGTCGCGGTGAAGGCTGCGGGGATGCGCATGCCGATCCGAAAATCAATCAGGGATGAGCTTGCGGTGGAATTTCGCGCSGCAATATACACAACTTCRCTATCTTCCAGCACAGAAAGCGTAATTGTYGCGCCGGGCAATTCTGCCTCGTGATCCCAGATCGTGGCGAATTCTTTTACAACATCTGATTGCTGGGTGAAAGCATTGGACCAGCGCATGACGTGCGGGCCYAAATGAAAGCTCTGATCCGGRCGRCGTAATAAAAGYTCYAATTGTACCAGTGTGTTACACAAGGTGTGCACGCTGCTTTTRGCAATYCCAAGCTCTTTTGAAATCTTGGATATCGTCAAATTATCTTTRGATTTTGCAACCAGATCAAGAATGCGCGCRCCTCTTTCCAGCGCTGGAACCAGTTTTAARTKTTGGTTGTTRTCACTCATATTACTACCAGAAGTACCTAGYTGTTWWTCGCAGGAACGATTTCTCTTGACTCACCCTTATATACATATTTATCGTTCAATCAAATGAAATCGGTTCAATATACTGAACAAYGATCTGGRTAATGAAACYRYCCAGYAGAATAATCCGGTTATTTGCCCACAGATTYTAATCTKGGTYCAAATGAAAAAAYCGGGTTTTCAACGCGTTGGTATTGAAGCTGGTTGAACAGGCAATTCAGGAGGGGAACCCTGCATGGTTATGAGTGTTCGGGACTGGGCCATTAGATTCACCGAGGCATCGGATCGGGATCAAACCATTGGTGCGATGGCCCGCTATTTCACCTGCACCTATCTGTGGGATATGGAAACCGAAAAGGTCATCGTCGAGATGGTGGACGGAAAAGTCTACCGTATCAACATTGATCCGGCTCCCTTGGATCCTTATGATTTTGCCTTGCGCGCCAGCGCCCATTCATGGCGCGAATTTGCCCACCCCATTCCAGAGCCAATGTATCACGGCATCTGGTCGGCGAGCTTTAGAAAAGATTTGAAAATTGAAGGCAACACGCTGGTGCTGATGCAAAACTTGCGGAATTTTACCGTGCAGTTCGAACTGCTCAGGAAAGTGGGCGTGCCAGTATGATCACGCTTAATCGCCTGCAAATGCTGCCCACAAAAATCACCCGCACCTGCATTGGAAGCGTACAATGGTAAAACATTCTCCGGTCATTGGCCGCTATGTCACGATTGATGTGGATGGCTTCGAATACAAGGTTTTCTACCTGCGCAATGGTCAGGGCATTCCGCTTGTGTGTCAGCACACCGCTGGTTGTCACAACCACCAATGGCGCGACCTGCTAGAAGACCCCGATATCACACAAAACTATGATGTGATCGCCTATGATCTTGCCCGCCATGGCAAATCCGATCCACCGCTCAACAAGGAATGGTGGAAAGAGGAATACCGCCTCACGGCAGACCACTTCATCAATTTCATCACCACGCTTTGTGATGCGCTGGAGCTGGATCAACCGATTTTCATGGGCTCGTCCTTTGGCGGCAATGTTGCGCTGCAATTGGCGCATCGCCACCCAGACAGATTCCGGGCGGTTATCCCGGTTGAAGCGGCTGAGCATGCGCCCGGTTTCTACCTCGATTTGTGGCATCATCCGCATGCTAATGCCTCTCAGGTCTGCGCCAGTGGCGTATGGGATTTGATGGCACCGCAAAGCCCGGATAAGGATCGCTGGCTGACATGGCATTATTATTCGCAAGGCGCGGAAGCCTTTAAGGGCGATTTGTATTTCTACTCCGTCGACCACGATATGCGCGGCAAACTGGGTGAGATTGATACCAAAAGATGCCCGGTTATTATGATGACGGGCACCTATGATTATCTGACGCCGCCAGAGGCCACCGAGGCCACAGCAAGACAAATTCCCGGTGGTATTTACATCGAGATGGAAGATATCGGCCATTTCCCGATGTCAGAAAATTACCCGCTGTTTTCAGTTTATCTGAAAGAGGCGCTGCGCCTGATCGAAGAGCGGACATAACTGCTTAAGCTCAGACAATACCAAGCGTTGAATACCGCATAGGTTCAGAATTGCCACAAGTGGCGCTGTTAAAGGTTACAGAGATGAAGATCGTAGAATTCGATGAAAAGGGCCAGCAGGTTATCCGCGACAGTGGCTCCATCATGTCGAATGACAGCACCAGCAAGCTGGCACCGCGTCCGGTATTTGGCAAACCTGACACTGCGCCAAGACGAAAGCGTAAAAGCTCCTCTGGTATTGAGCTGCACATGTTCCAGACGGGTACGCTGCGCACCAAAATGAAGTACATTAAGATGAATCAGGGCGAAGAGGATTTTGAAATCCCTGTGCCGTGGTTTCTCATCAAACACCCCATGGGCAATGTGGTTATTGATGGCGGCAACGCCGTTGAAGCGGCCATCGACAAGCGCGCACATTGGGGCGCGGTAGTCGATGCCTATGATCCGGTTATGGATGTGAAAGAGAATTGCGTTGAACAGTGTAAATCCGTCGGCGTGTCGCCTCACGATGTGCGCTTTGTGGTGCAGTCGCATCTGCACTTGGATCACACCGGTGCCATCGGGCGCTTTCCCAACGCCCAGCACATTGTGCAGCGCTCAGAATATGAATATGCCTTCAACCCGCAATGGTTTGCTAAGGGCGCATACATTAGGGCAGATTTTGACCGTCCGGGCCTTGATTGGAAATTCCTCGGCGGCGAATTTACCGACAATTATGATTTGTTTGGCGATGGCACAATCCGGATGATTTTCACGCCGGGTCACTCCACTGGACACCAATCATTTCTTATTACGTTACCCAATACCGGGCCGGTTTTGCTGACGATAGACGCGGCCTATACCCAGGACCACTGGGACAATAAGGCACTGCCAGGTTTGGTGGTGTCATCGTCAGATGCGGCAGATTCTGTCGCCAAGCTGCACAAGATTGCAGACGATACCGGTGCCATGGTTGTGACCGGACACGACCCCAAAAATTGGGAGAGTTTCCGCAAGGCACCCTACGACTTTTACGACTAACCAGTTTTGGGGTATTTGTGCACAATCCGTGCGCATTGCCCCGAGAATTCTTAACAATGGAGGACTTGGTAATGAAGACACTTAAGACATTAGCATTTGCTACCGGCATGGCAGCAATGGCTACCAGCATGGCGGCTACCGGCGCATGGTCGGAAGGGCTTGATGAGCTGGACCCGGCTGTCGTTGAACGGCTTTACAACAAAGACATGCTCGATCCGGCACAGCCTATTGGCGCAAGTGCTTTCCGCGATTTTGTTGCTAAAAACCCACCACCTTGGAAAATTGGTTATGCAAGCTCCTATGCGGGCAACACATGGCGCGCAGGTGTTATGGGTGAATTGCAAAACACCATCATTCCAGCATGGAAAAAAGCTGGTCTGCTTGACGAAGTTATCATCACTCAGTCTAACCTGAATGATTCAACTCAGATTCAGCAGATGCGTCAGCTGGTTGATCAGGGTGTTGATGCGATTATCGTGTGCTGTTCCAACCCAACTGCGCTCAACCAGACCGTAAAATATGCGTATGACAAGGGTGTTCCTGTCTTCTCATTGACCGGTTATCTGACATCGCCTTATTCCGTGAATTCCTCGGTTAACTATCAGCAGGCCGGTTTTGAAATTGGCAAATGGATGGTCAACGAGATTGGCGGCGAAGGTAATGTTCTGGTTGTTGAAGGCATTCCCGGCACATCCGCTTCCGACAGTCAGGATCGCGGCGTGAAAGCTGGCTTGGCAACAAGCGACAAGGTTAAAGTTGTTGGCTCTATCGCTGGCATGTGGACCGATCAGGTTGCACAGGGCGAAGTGCAAAAATGGCTTGCAACACACCCCGGCAAACTTGACGGCATTGTGGTGCAGTCCGCTGCTGAAATGGGCGTTCTGCGCGCTGTTCAGCAATCTGGCCGCGGCAATGTTCCTATTGCTATTGGTGGTGAGCTTGGTGCGCTGTGCTACTGGCGTCAAAACCCGGATTACATCTCTTCAACCTTCCAGGTTTGGCCTCCAGCAGATGAAATCCAGCTGATCTGGAATATCATGATGCGTACGCTTCAGGGTCAGGGTCCAAAAGTTCAGTCCGTTTTGGTTGATGCAATCAGCATTGATTTTTCCGATCTGGAAAAGCTGATGGATGAAGATTGTAATCTGAACAATCCAAACTGGCTTGCCGTTGGTGCAGAGCGTTGGGGTAGCAGCGACTATCTCGACAATTTCTTCCTGCGTCCTGCTGATCCAATGATGTTCTCAGCAAAATAAGACAACTACTCTGCGGGGACATGGTTTGCATGGCCCCGCAGATTCGAAAAACAGTTTAGCAAAGTTAGAAAATGTCACCGCAATCAGCCTCAACACAAGAAAAAGCCAAGGGTCGTGAAACGATCTCGGTGAAGAACGTGAAAAAGTTCTTCGGCCCGACCCGTGCACTGGATGGTGCCAGCTTTTCTGCTCGGGCAGGTGAAATCCACGCCATTGTTGGCGGCAATGGTTGCGGCAAAAGTACCTTGGCCAAAATCGTGTCAGGCATCTTGCCGATTGATGGCGGCTCGGTTTCTATTTTGGGTGAAGCGCCTTCCACCCCGGCAGAAAGCAAGGCGCTGGGCATTTCAACGGTCTATCAAGAAGTGATGGTCGCGGATGAAAGTTCTGTCGTTGATAATATTTTCATGGGCTCGGATGCCCTGTTCTCAACAAAAATTCCGTATCCCGAAAAGGTCAAACGCGCCGCTGCGTTGATGCGCGAATTGGCTGGCGAAGCGATTGACCCTTATGCGCTGGTTGGCACGTTGCCGCTGGGCATCAAACAGTGGATTACCATTGCGCGCGCGCTGCTCAGCAAGCCACGCATTATCATTTTTGATGAAAGCTCTGCTGCGCTGGATTTTGACAGCACCGAACGGCTTTTCAAGAAGATGCGCGCCATGCGCGATGATGGTGCCACGGTGTTGATCGTGACCCACCGCATTGCCGAGCTTATCCGTATTTCCGACCGCGCTACTGTGCTGCGTGATGGCCATGATGTGGGCGTGCTGGAAAAAGAAGACATTACCGAGAAGAATTTGCTGGCTTTGATGACAGGCGAAGAACTTAGCCGCGATCATCTGACCAGCCACGCGCCGCAGCCTGAAGATAACACTGTGGCCTTGCGCGCTAAAAATATTGCTATTTGGCCCAATGGCCAAAGCTTTGATTTTGAGCTGCGTCGCGGCGAGATTGTCGGTGTTGCCGGTTTGGACGGGCAGGGGCAGGATAATTTTGTGCGCGTGCTGGCCGGTGTTGAGCCTGCAAGTCAGGGCATGCCGTTTGTGTCTGATAGCCATGGCGAGTTTCATGCCGTGCAAAGCCTAAAAGATGCGGTTGATCAGCGCATTGCCTATGTGTCGGGCGACCGTAAGCGCGAGGGCATTTTTGCCTCACTCTCGATTTTCGAAAACATGGTGATGCCGCTATATCGCGATAAAACGCGCGGCGGTATTCTCAACATCATTGATTGGGAAACGCTTGGCAGTATTTTCCGCCGCGAGAGCGAGAATATGCTGATCAAGTTTGGCGAGCGCGGCGATAAGATTACATCGCTGTCCGGCGGCAATCAGCAAAAAGTGTTGATTGGACGTGGCTTTGCCATGCGCCCGGATATTATCGTGCTGAACGACCCTGCACGCGGCATTGATGTCGGTGCCAAGAGCGAATTGTACAAACATCTGCGCGCCTTTGCCGAGGGCGGTAAATCGGTTGTCTATATGTCATCCGAGATTGAAGAATTCCCCGGTTTTGCCACCCGCGTTTTGGTGTTTCGCGATGGCGCACCTTTCGATGCTTTTGACGGGCGACGCCTGGACCCCAAATCTATTTTGGAAGCCATGTTTGGCCAAACCGATGGCAGCGGCCTAAACGCCAGCTACGATATTGGCGAGAGCACCGCATCAACCAGCATTGTCAGCGATGGCGTGAAAGTGACGGTTGACGTGCCGCAAGAGATTAAGGATGCGATGACGCGTGCCCATGTGGACGAGGTGGACCAGATGGAAGTGCAGCCAGAAAGTCAGCCGGCACAATTGGCACCTTCCAAACCCGTTTTGAGCAAAAAAATCAAAATTGTCGAATTCGGTCGGGAGAGCTTTAAATGAGCGTTTCTCAGGAAGTACACAACACCGAGGATGAACCGGTACAAGGCGCGAGTTCCAGCCCGTTTTTGCTGGTGCCGATCAGCCTGTTTTTCTTGCTGCTGACTTTTG
>NVXB01000065.1 GCA_002746425.1 Hyphomicrobiales bacterium
GGTGGAAACCCCGGTTTTGTCGGGTCGGGTTGACCAACAATCATGCCAGCTCCTTCAAGTTCATCAGCTTTTCTGCAATGCGCATAAAGCATTGAGCCTGTTCACTATCTGGTTTGATTGCCACAATGGGCGTGCCCCCATCACTGGCCACGCGAATGTCCAGATCCAGCGGAATTTCACCCAAGAATGGCGCGCCAATATTTTCCGCTTCCGCTTTCGCGCCGCCATGGCCAAACGGATGATGCACCGTGCCACACGTGCCGCACACAAAAGATGACATGTTCTCGATGATGCCCAAAATGGGGGTGCCCATTTTTTGGAACATATCAATGCCCTTGCGCACATCCATCAGCGCAATATCCTGCGGTGTCGAGACAATCACGGCACCGGCCAGTTCCGCCTTTTGGCACAACGTCATTTGCACATCGCCGGTGCCGGGCGGTAAATCCACCAGCAATACATCCAGTCGGCCCCATTGCACCTGTGCCAGCATTTGCTGCAAGGCACCCATCAGCATTGGGCCACGCCACACAACCGCTTCGCTTTCATTGGTCATCAGGCCAACAGACATCAGGGTGACGCCATGGTTGCGCAACGGCAAAATAGTATGCCCGTCGGGGCTGGAAGGCCGCCCGGAAACACCCAGCATGCGCGGCTGGCTTGGCCCGTAAACATCAGCGTCGAGCAGGCCAACGCGCTTGCCCATCGCCGCCAACGCCACTGCAAGATTGGCTGCAACAGTGGATTTGCCAACGCCGCCTTTGCCCGATGCGATGGCGATAATTTTGTCAACGCCCGGCACTTTCTTGGAATCTTCGTCCAGAGTCGCTGAGGGTTTAATCGGCACGCCCGGCGGGGCATTGGGGATATTGAGGGATGGTGGGGAAGCCGGTTTTGCCTCTCCYGCTGCCGAATGCGACGTCATGACAATATTAACCGCCACAATGCCMGGCACMGTTTTGGCYGCYGCCTCYGCCGCCACGCGCAACGGYTCCATGGCAGAACCGCGCGCTGCATCAACTTCCAGAATGAAGCTGGCACGCTCGCCATTNNCACCAAGCCCCTGCACATGACCGCCGCTTATGATGTCCTTRCCAGTGGCCGGGTCAATGACTTTTGACAGGGCCTCACGAACATCATCAATGCTCACATCGCTCATTGGTCGCCCGACAATTGAATATCGGCTTCAATCACATGCTCAAGRTCRACGCCRYTCAGCGTTAACACYACTTTKGCCTGCAAYGGGCCATCGCCCAGGGTGCCTGCATCGCGCGCCGAGCGCACAGCTTCTTCAATTTCCTGTTGGGAGGTGACGCCCACTTTTTTCAGAAATTTCCTCAATGACATATTGAAAGTTTCGTTGTCCATGGTCTCTCCCGGTCGTGTCCATTTAAACTCCCTTGCGTCCTTTCGCCATTTCGCGTGGCTTGAGCGCTTGGAAACTTTATGTAAGGTGACGTGTAATTGGGAGGACAGGGATATGCATGTCAAGCGTCTGGGATACAGTCTTTTCGTATCAGCCATGCTCATTTTGCCGCAGGCTATGGGTCAAGCGCGGGCGCAGGACGCTGATTTACAGTTGCATGTGCCAGAAAATTTGATCGAATCCGGTTTTACCAAGCATCTGTTGCCGCGCTTTCGCTTCAAAACGCGGGTGCGTATTGGTGCGGTTAGTGGGGGCGAGGCCGCTGATATGGCGCTGACAGATGTGGCGGTGCCGGGTGAGATTGCGGTGATGAGCGATGTTTCTGGCAAGGCCTATCATCTGTCCATAACTGCAACAGATGACGCCAAGCTAAAAAATATCGGCAAATTCAAGGCTTGGCTTTCCAGTAAGCCAGGCCGCTCGGCAATCACAAAATTCAAGATTAATGGTAAACAGGCTTTTATTCCTGGTGAAGAAAAAAAGATCGAAGAAGTGGCCATCGAGGTTGATGGCGATGCGGATGAAGGCTCCAAGCTGGCTTTGCAGCATTGTGGGCGTTGCCATGTGATCGATGAGCGAAATTTGTTTGGCGGCATTGGATCGACCCCATCCTTTGGCGCGATGAAGACTTTGCCCAATTGGTTTGAGCGGTTTTCTGTGTTTTGGACGATTAACCCTCATCCCTCATTTACGCAGGTTGAGGGGATAACTGAGCCTTTTAATCCGGCCAGACCGCCCCATATTGCCCCGGTTATGCTGACCGTGGAAGAGGTCGAAGCCATCACCGCCTTTGTTGTTAAGCTGCCGGTCAAGGATTTGGGCGCAGATGTGGAGATGCGTTAGGGCGGCGTGAAATGCCGTACCCCGGGCTTGATCCGGGGTCTTTAGTGCCGTTCGTTTGAACCAGCGTTGCCCTGTATAGCCAATCCTTGCAAGGAACGGTGACGAAGGCCCCGGATCAAGTCCGGGGTACGAAGGAGGCGTGAGGTCATTGTGTAAATGGCGAGGCCCAGCGCTTTTCGGCTCGCGCCACCAATCCCCCACACGCGTCATGCCAAGACTTGATCTTGGTATCCAGAACAGCGGTGCCGTTTGTGGAAATGCGTTCGATGTTTAGCTCCGAGGCTGGCCTTTGCGCCGCTCTGGATACCAAGATCAAGTCTTGGCATGACGAAACGGAGAGGATGGCGTGTTGCTGGAAGTCAGTGGAAGGTTGTTTGCGTCTGGCAGGCCTCATAGCTGTTCCAGCTGTTTAAAGCAGCTCTCCCACCCGTCATGCCAAGACTTGATCTTGGGATCCAGAACAGCGGTGCCGTTTGTGGAAACATGTCCTATGTTTAGCTCTGGGTGAGGCCTATTCGCCGCTCTGGATACCAAGATCAAATCTTGGTATGACGAAGTGGAGTGAGTGGCGTACTGTAAAATTAGGCTATTTTATCAGCGTTTAAATACCTAATTCACCTGTTTTCTTGCCACTTCACCCAAAAACACACCTAATTACTCGATTTCATCATAGGAACATATTCCATTTGATGGGCTTTTGTGCCATATAAACCTCACCCCGCTGGAATGGGTTGCACTGGGACCGTCCCGGTGCCAAGCCAGAGGGGCGGTGTTTCAGGGTGATGGCGTAACGCATCAAAGCCTTGAAACGGATACCTAAGGGATAGCGATACTGGCACTGTGGTAACGCAGTGCGACAGGGCTAGGCCGGGGCGGGTGGAAATACCTTAGCTCTAAAGACAGGCCGCAATGAAGTGGAGATGGAAAGTCTGGATAAACCTTATGGCGTCGATACAGGGCACCATCAGTACCAGAGACCTCCAGACAGTATGGAGATGCGAAAGCTGATCCAGCTTGATTGCAATGGTACTCGTTTTGTCAGGCTCGTCACGATGGTGGCTACATCGGTTGATACCGTGCGTCATCCTACGTTACCAGCGTCCTTTGAGGCGGGTGGCACAGGTATCTTGTCACAACCGGGCGGGGCAGAATATGCCTTGCACTACAATACAATATTATAACGCGAGGCTTGTTATGCCCCGCCGCCCAATTGGATTGTGTTCACATGTGTGGAGATGATCATCACACCAGCAAAACCACGATGGCCACTCCGCGAGTTTGGCATGCGGGGGGCTTTGGCATGTCTGGTGGGATGAAAGCGCGCGCACTGGCAGAATGGAGCATGGCATGCAGCTACTGGCAGAATGGAACAAAGCACATAGCTACTGGCAGAATGGAACGAAGCACGTAGCGGAGCCGTTCCCCGGGCTTGACCCGGGGCCTTCAGCGCGGTCACATGGTGGGCTATATTATGGGTCCAACGACAAGCGCGGCGGTACTAGCTGGTTCAAGCATAGCGCTGAAGATCCCGGCTCAAGGCCGGGATGTGCGCTGAGATGATGGGTCGTGAGCGGTAGGTTTTAAGGTGAGGGGGACGGAGGTGCCAATACGATTGGGGCGTTGACCAACATGGCCACCACCCACTGCCGTCATCCTCGGACTTGATCCGGGGACCCAAGCAACAGCAATAACGWGTGCTTCGRTGGCAGAATGATGCGCCCGTCTTCAACTCCAGCGCCTATGGGTCCCCGGATCAAGTCCGAGGATGACGAATGGAGAGAGGGATGAGGGCGATAGAGACGAGAGGTGGGTGAAGGAAGAGAAGAGCAGGTGCCGGAAATAGACGGCGCGGGTGGGTGCCACAGGAGCGGCGTGTGGCGGGCAACTTATCAGCCTACCACTGCAATTGCAGCCCTACACCCAACAGCAGCCCTACATCGCCTCTGGACCCCGGCTTACCGCAGCAATCCCGGTGCGGGATACTTCCACCAGGCCAAGGGGCGCCATGATTTGCACGAATTGCTCTATCTTGGCACTACGACCGGTGATCTCAAAAATGAAATGCCCGATATTGGCATCGATGACCCGTGCGCCAAAAGCATCGGCCAAGCGCAGTGCTTCAACCCGGTGCTCACCCGTTCCGGTAACCTTTACCAACGCTAGTTCGCGCTCTAGCGGTTTTTCAAAGCCGCGCTCAACCGCAAGGCGGGTTAGGTCTACAACCCGGTGCACCGGTATGAGGCGCTCTAACTGAGAGCGGATTTGGCGTAGCACTTGAGGCGTGCCGGTGGTGACGATGGTGATGCGTGATAGGTGCTTTTGGTGCTCGGTTTCGGAAACTGTCAGGCTTTCGATATTGTAACCGCGCCCGGAAAACAGGCCAATGACACGGGCAAGGACACCCGGCTCATTGTCCACCAGAACAGAAAGCGTATGGGTTTCGGTGGTGTCAACGAATTCGGGGATGAAATAGGCCGACGGTGGTGCGGTATTGGATAGTTTGGTTTCGGTATCGCTCATGGTCTCGATCTCAATTTGTGTCTTCAGAAACGAAAGTGGGGTTGGGAGTTGATTGGGCGCAGGGCGCTAAACCAGTCCTTTGCCCTCCTTGCTGATAGCAGAGCCAACAACTTCGTCCGTGGCCTCATCAGGCAGCAGCATATCATTATGCGCGTTGCCGGACGGGATCATCGGGAAGCAGTTTGCCAAATTAGCCACGCGGCAGTCAAAAATCACGGGGCGTTTGACGTTGATCATCTCCTGGATTTTGTCATCCAGCTCTGATGGTTTTTCGCAACGGATGCCAACCGCGCCGTAAGCTTCTGCCAGCTTAACAAAATCGGGCATCGCCTCAGTATAGGAGTTGGACAGGCGGTTACCATGCAGCAATTGCTGCCACTGGCGCACCATGCCCATATACTGGTTGTTGAGGATGAAGATTTTTGCTTGCAGATTATGCTGCATAGCCGTCGATAATTCCTGGATGTTCATCTGAACAGAGGCGTCGCCCGCAAAGCAGATACACAGGCTATCGGGGTGTGCAACCTGAGCGCCCAAAATGGCAGGCAGGCCGTAGCCCATAGTGCCAAGGCCACCGGATGTCAGCCAATGGTTGGGTTTTTCAAAGCCGTAATACTGTGCCGCCCACATTTGGTGCTGGCCCACTTCGGTAGAAATATAGGTGTCCAGATCTTTGGTGGCCTCATAAACGCGCTGAATGGCGTATTGCGGCATGATGACATCATTGCTGGGCGTATAACCAAGCGAGTTACGGTCGCGCCAAGTGTTAATCTCGGACCACCATTTTTTCATGGCGCTTTTATTGGGTTTCTTGGAGGACGAGCGGATCAACCGCATCATATCCCCAAGCACGTTGGCGATGTCGCCAATAATCGGTACATCAACCCGAACATTTTTGTTGATCGAGGAAGGGTCGATATCGATATGGATTTTCTTACAATGGGGCGCGAAGGCGTCCAACCGGCCGGTAATGCGATCATCAAAGCGCGCGCCGATACAGACCATAACATCACAATCATGCATGGCCATATTGGATTCGTAGGTGCCGTGCATGCCCAGCATGCCCAACCAATTATCGCCGCTTGCTGGATAAGCACCAAAGCCCATCAGGGTTGAGGTGAGCGGGAAATTGGTGGCTGACACCAACTCGCGCAGCAACGCAACGGCCTTGGGGCCGGAGTTGATAACGCCGCCGCCGGTATAAAGGATAGGCTTTTTGGCGTTCATCATCATATCAACGGCGCGGCTGATTTCGCTCAACTCGCCTTTGACAGTTGGATTATAGGTTTTGTGCTCAACGTTTTTAGGGCCGGTGTAAATGCCGGTTGCAAATTGCACATCTTTAGGCACGTCAACAACAACCGGGCCAGGGCGGCCGGTTTTGGCAACGTAAAAGGCTTCGTGCATGACACGTGACAAATCATTGACATCGCGCACCAGCCAATTGTGCTTTGTGGCCGGGCGGGTAATGCCAACGGTGTCGCATTCCTGAAACGCATCATTACCGATGAGGTGGGTTGGCACCTGGCCGGTGATGCACACCATGGGGATGGAATCCATCAAGGCATCGGTCAGCGCGGTGACCATATTGGTCGCGCCGGGGCCGGAGGTTACCAGAACAACGCCGGTTTTGCCGGTGGAGCGGGCATAGCCTTCTGCTGCATGGCCAGCGCCTTGCTCGTGGCGCACAAGAATGTGTTGCACAGTATCTTGCTGGAAAATTTCGTCATAGATCGGCAGCACCGCACCGCCGGGATATCCAAACATGTGCTCAACACCCTGATCTATCAGGGCCTGGATGACCATTTCTGCGCCGGTCATTTCCTTGCCGTCCATATTGCTACTCACGATCGTCCACTCCTGTGCATTTATATTCACTGTCATTCAGGCAATAAAAAAGGCCCCAATTGGGACCTAGGCAGCGCGTTACCATCGGGGCGATTTTCAAATCGCTCCGGCAACGCGCCTCATCACCACAAGAATTACAGACTTTAACATGGATTACTCCGTTTCAGATGGCGGCACGTTAGATGCGGTATAGGGAAGGGTCAAGCCTGATTATCCAATTCAGTAATGATTTGCGCCAAATCCCTCTGCATCTTGGCAGGATCAACCTCCCATTGCTGTGGATCAAGGCTTGGCCAATCAGCCATTTGGTTGCGAAACCAGGTTAGTTGCCGCTTGGCATAACGGCGGGTATCACGAATGGATTTCTCAACCGCGTAGTCATGGTCAGAAATGCTATTCGCGATGTGAAGCGCGTGAAACCAGGGCATGCCAATCGCATTCATAACAGGAAGCTTTTGTGGCAGTTGGCGTTCGAGCAATGCGCGTGCTTCAGCCTCACCGCCATTTTGCAGCATGGCAAGAAACCGGTTTTCAATCCGCTCATACAGCCATGYWCGGTCCGCYGGTATGAAAACGCGATAAACYGTTTGYTYAAGCGGCAATATGGCATYGGAGTTGCCGCTRCGCTGCCAATCWGAAAGGCTTTGCCCTGTYAGCTCAAACACCATCAAAGCGCGYAAWAYSCGYTGGCGATCATTGGTTTCCAGYTTTTGGGCAGCTTCGGSATCTTGAATGGAAAGYMWGTCRTGYAGYTGWRAACTRGTCATGTCGCTATGTTKKGCGATRAAKYYTTCATGRTYTTTGGGAGATATTTCCGGAGTTTCTGCCARGCCTTCYGTGAGTGCYCGAAAATAAAGGCCGGTTCCKCCAACAATGAYGGGRCGTTTRTTGTCGGYCCAAATTTGCTCAAGAACAGGTTTWACATCRCGCAGCCACGMRCCAACGGAATAGCGAATRTCGGMGGGKACATGYCCRTAAAGCCKGTGGGGCMGGGAKGCTTCATCYTCAAYRCTGGGGCGGGCRGTYAAAACGCGYAAGCCRTCRTAAACCTGCATGGAATCRGCRTTRACAATGACRCCRTTGATRCTTTTGGCCAGAGCCATGGCAAAGCCCGACTTGCCGCTGGCCGTTGGCCCCGCTATCAACACAGCAGATTTTTGATTTGCAGCCGACACCTGATGTCAYACCTTNAAATTGGACTTTTCATGCCACGTATTCTGACCCTGATTGCCGCGCCGAMCTTTAACGGACTATCAGAATTCACAACCGAGTTATGCAATCGACTGGCTATCACGCACGCACCATCTTGGCTACATCCAGATAAGGCTGTTGATCTSCTATTAGATGAAGATCAAGTTTTGCAGGCAACAAAATGCCTAGAAAACCGGCCCATGGATTTTGGCGTTATGCCTGTTGAAAATCGACGCAAAATGCTGCTGATCGCAGATATGGATAGCACCATGATAGGTCAGGAATGCATTGATGAGCTTGCAGCCGAARTTGGTCTCAAAGATAAGGTTTCTGCCATYACWGCRGCGGCAATGCGYGGYGATATCAGTTTTGARCCRGCACTRAGGGAAMGRGTMGCTTTGYTRAAAGGGCTTCCWGTRTCCGTGGTTGATGATGTGATTRCCAATCGAATTACATTGACGCCGGGCGGTAAAACACTRGTGGCCACCATGAAAAAACATGGTGCTTACACAGCATTGGTATCGGGTGGATTTACYGCCTTTACCCAAAAAATTGCCAARGAAATTGGCTTTGATGAAAACCGTGCCAATGTTCTCAATCAAGTGGGTGGCGCTTTGGATGGTACTGTCGCAGAACCCATTCTTGGTCGTGAAGCAAAAGTATCCGCCCTAGAGAGCATGGCACGAAAGCGCGGCATCTCCCCTGAAGATGCTATCGCTGTTGGGGATGGCGCCAATGATCTTGGCATGATCAAGCGAGCCGGTTTAGGCGTTGCTATTCACGCGAAGCCAACCGTTGCTGCAGAAGCCGACGTGCGCATTGAATACAATGATTTATCCGCGCTTTTATATTTGCAGGGCTACAAAAAGCAGGACTGGGTGAACTCAGTCTAACACTCTCTATCGACCGGTAATAAAAAGCCGCGCTGGTGTTGCGCGGCTTTGACAATTTATCTTGCAGATTTAACGGGAGGCTTATTCGTCCTCAAGACGAACAGCAACAAACCTCAGCTCGCCACCTTCACGCATCAAGAGCAATAGAACAGAACGGCGTCCATCTTCTCTTAGCTCGGCTATACGGGTTACCGCATCGGCTGCTTTGGTGACTGTTTCTTGCGAGATTTCCTGGATCACATCCCCGGCGCGTACCTGTTTTTCTGCTGCATTGGAGTTTTCTGTAACCGACGTGATAACAACACCCTCGACATCTTCGCCGATCTTGTACTCAGTACGCAAATCATCGGTGATATCTGCCAGAGTCATGCCAAGAGCTTCAATTGGTTTGGGCTTGTCTTTCTGTTTTTCCTCGTTGGCTTTATCCTGTGCAGCGACGATCTTCTCACCTTCTTCAAGGCGGCCAAGCACAACTGTAACCTCAACCTCTTCGCCATCGCGCAGCACAATAACGGCGACCTTTTTGCCAACAGTTGTATCCGCTACAATACGAGGCAATTCCCGCATGGTTTCAACTTCTTTGCCGTCAAAGGTCAGGATAATATCGCCAGGTTTGATGCCGCCATCTTCCGCTGGGCCACCAGCGGTTACACCTGCAACAAGGGCACCGGTAGCATCATCCATGGCAAGGCTTTCAGCAATGTCATCTGTAACCTGCTGAATGCGAACACCCAACCAGCCACGACGGGTCTCGCCAAATTCCTGAAGTTGAACAACAACGCTTTCAGCTATGTTGGATGGTACAGCAAAGCCAATACCGATTGATCCGCCCGACGGTGAAATAATCGCCGTGTTGATACCAATGACGTCACCTTCTGCATTAAACAGAGGCCCGCCGGAATTACCGCGGTTAATTGCGGCATCGGTCTGGATAAAGTTATCGTAAGGCCCAGAATTAATGTCTCGGTTTTGTGCTGAAATAATACCAACCGTAACCGTGCCGCCAAGGCCGAATGGATTGCCAATTGCCATGACCCAATCGCCAACGCGCATGGTGTCAGAATCTCCGAAAGAAACAGCCGTCAAGGGCTTGTCAGATTTGACTTTAAGTACCGCCACATCTGTTTTGGGATCAGTGCCGATCAATTCTGCAATAAGGGCTGTGCCGTCAGCAAAGTTCGCCGTAATTTCATCCGCGCCTTCAATGACGTGATTGTTGGTGATGATAATACCAGAAGCATCAATGACAAAGCCTGAGCCAAGGGATTGAACTTTACGCGAACGGCGGTTTGGCGAGCCGTTCTTGTCATCACCGCCCTTGCCRTTYTTGTCACCAAAGAACTCATCAAAAAATTCTTGAAACGGAGAGCCATCAGGTGCGCGCGGTATCGGCAATCTGCGTTGATCATTGGCTTCAACACGCTGTGTCGTCGAAATATTCACGACAGCCGGCAACAAYTTTTCRGCCAARTCYGCAACGGAATCAGGCCCATCTGCAAATGCTGGSAGGGCAGCAGGGGCATTAAGCGCGAGAGCAAGAGCCACTGTGATGACACTGTGCTTGATCATTTTCATAGCTGCTTCAYGGAACATGAATCGGCTCTTTTTCTGTTTGTTGATKTGCAAGARTTGGCTTTTGGCAAGGTTAATGCAAGTACAGATAGCACTTTATGCATTAAACTTCGTTCATTTAGACGTTGCAGGGTGCTTAATGGCGCACAAGCCAGACAATGATAAARCCAATTGTCAGCRCGATCAGGCCACCCAAGCGCAGTGAATGATCGGACATCTTTARCAYCTCTGCKATGCCGCGTTTCATGCCRGCGGGTGYCAGCGCATAAATAATGCCCTCGATCACGAGTACGAGACCGAGGGCGGTTATTAAGTCAATCATGANCTATGYWTTAGTTAYTRGTYGTTGYGTCAGMTGCATTAYTAGCATCYGCATYACCAYTGTCCTGTGATGCTTCCGCAACTGGCGCAGTAGCTGGAATAGCTGATTGGCCAGGTGAACGGAAGTACTCAAAGAACTCACTATCAGGTGAAATAACCAATTGGGTATTTGATTGACCTATGCCACGCTCATACGCTTGCATGGAACGATAGAAAGCAAAGAATTCCGGGTCACGGTTAAACGCTTCCGCAAAAATTTTGTTTCGTTCCGCATCGCCTTCACCACGAAGGCGCTGGCTATCACGTTCCGCATTCGCACGGATAACAATAGCATCACGATCAGCACGCGCGTTAATACGGCGCGCGGCTTCTGCACCACGAGCACGAATGTCAGTCGCTTCGCGTTCACGTTCGGTTTGCATACGTTGGTAAACGGCCTGACTATTGGCTTCTGGCAAATCAGCTCTGCGGATGCGTACATCCACAACTCTGACACCAAAATCGACGGCTTCATTATTGAGAGAAGCTGTGATGCCGGTCATCAGTGTTTGGCGATCATCACGTACCAGTTCCTCAAATGTAGCATCACCCAAAACACGGCGGGTTGCGGAGTTGAGAACTGTTTCCAATCGTTGGTTGGCATTTGCCTCTGTACCAACAGCCTGATAAAATTTCAGTGGATCAGTAATTCTGTAGCGGGCAAAGGCATCAACCACGATACGTTTTTGATCTGACGCGATAATCTCTTGAGCAGGTGCTGAAAGGTTCAGTATCCGCTTTTCAAGGTAAACGACATTATCAATCAATGGCACTTTGAAACTCAAGCCTGGTGAATTGATAACGTTGACAGGTTCACCAAAGCGCAGAACGAGCGCCTGTTGAGTCACGTTGACAATAAAGAAGCTTGAATAGGCGATAAGGGCAATCAGGCCAAGTATGACAAGACCTGCGCCGCCGAACAGACTTTTTTTCATTTATTTATTCCCTCTGTTCAGTTCATTGAGTGGCAAATATGGAACAACACCAGACCCACCAATACCACTTTCGATGATTACCTTATTAGTCGCACTAAACACACGTTCCATGGTTTCAAGGAACATACGTTTTCGGGTTACCTCAGGAGCCAGAACATATTGTTCGTAAATGCTGATGAAGCGATCAGCCTGACCGTCTGCATCCGCAACCGTTTGTTCTTTGTAGGCAGCGGC
Source organism: Hyphomicrobiales bacterium (assembly GCA_002746425.1). Taxonomy (GTDB): domain Bacteria; phylum Pseudomonadota; class Alphaproteobacteria; order Rhizobiales. Next base: position 11,823 of record NVXB01000065.1, read on the forward strand.
ATTTTCAAGAATGCGAGCTGACTCACCACGTGCTTCTGGCAAAACGCGGTTTGMATAGGCYTGCGCYTCATTCTGCGARCGCTCAGCATCAGCACGAGCTGCCTGAACATCGCGGAAAGCATCAATCACCTGGCYAGGTGGATCAACTTTMAGCATYTGAACCTGTGTRATCCGAATGCCRGMWGCRTAGCCATCCATTGAYGCCTGCATAACTTCTTGCACGGCGGTTTCAGTRATCTGACGTGCCTGTGTAAGAATGGGCTGAATATCGGAGCTGCCGATAACCTCACGCATAGCACTTTCTGCTACGGCTTTGACGGTCACGTCRGGCTCTTTCAAATTGAASAGATAGTCMGCAGCGTTATTGACGACCCARAACACRGCAAAATCAACATCAACGATGTTTTCATCACCGGTCAGCATCAAGCTTTCCTCTGGTACGTCACGRATAGTTTGYGARCGTGGTCCATTGTCCCGCATGCCAATATCAATTCGGTTCACACGTGTAACCTGAGGTGTGTAAACAGCTTCAATTGGAAAMGGCAGGCGAAAGTTCAGGCCAGGCTGAGCGGTTCGGTGTATYTCACCAAAGCGCARAACAACACCTTGCTCTTCTGGCTCAACTCTAAACGTGAAAAAATTGTAGAGCAGAAARCCCARAATCGCGAGCGCAGCGAAACCGATGAAAACCGGGTTTGCACCGCCAATGCCGCCGCCGCCGCCAGGCAGAACCTGTTTGAGCCGGTCCTGGCTCTTACGAATGAGGTCCTCGAGGTCTGGTGGGGTTCCACCACCACCGCCATTTTGTGGTCCGCCGCCCCAAGGGCCTTGGTTCTTAGGATCGTTGCCGCCGCCCCACGGGCCACCGTCGCCATTCGATCCACCACCTGATTGATTGCTCCAAGGCATAGTATGTCCTTCAATGGAAAATGTTATCTGACAGGGTTATAAGCATGACATTGCCGCCTTTCAATGCGTTGCAGGCAAGTGAATGCATTGAAAGTGAAGATTTTTGATGCCATTTAGGTGGTTAGGGGCATGTTTAGCAGGAAAAATCTGATCGCGGATTGCAAATTGGCTCCGCGACATTAAAAGGAATGCCCATGAGCTGGTTCACTGATCTTGCCAATCCAAGCCGATTCTTGCGCTACAGCAGCACCATTTTACCGTGGCTGTTTGGGGCGAGCGCAATTGTGCTTGCCGTTGGCTTGTATATGTCATTTTTTACAGCTCCTGAAGACTATCAACAAGGCCAAACCATTCGCATCATGTTTATCCATGTGCCGTTTGCATGGCTTTCGATGGCAACATACGGTTTGATGGCCGTTTCCGCCATTGGAACGCTGGTTTGGAAACACCCTTTGGCAGATGTTTCGGCTAAAGTTGCAGCCCCTTTGGGCGCGGCTTTTGCTCTGATCACTCTTTTGACAGGCTCCTTTTGGGGCAAGCCAATGTGGGGCGCGTGGTGGGTTTGGGATGCCAGGCTGACATCCATGCTGGTGCTGTTTTTAATGTATCTTGGCTTGATCGCCCTGTGGAACGCCGTTGAGGATCCAATCCGGGCAGGCAAGGCCGCTGCGATATTGACGCTGGTTGGCTCTATCAATTTGCCAATCATCAAATTTTCTGTGGATTGGTGGAATACGCTGCATCAACCAGCCAGTGTTTTTCGCGCAGGCGGCCCTACAATCCACTCATCGATGCTTATACCGCTCTTGTTAACCGCAATTGGCATGACACTTTTGTTTTTGGCGCTGCATATGTTTGCAATGCGTACGGAAATTCTGAAGAGGCGCGTTAGAACGCTCCGCCTCATGGAAGCCTCGCAAGTCGGGCTATCCCAGGCGCGGGGCGCTTAAGATGCAGCATTTTGGATTTATTCTCGCCAGCTATTTGTCGTCCGCATTTATTCTTGCTGCTTTGGCATTTTGGTTGGTTGTTGATCATCGGGTACAAAAGAAAGCGCTCGCTGATTTGGATGCTCGAGGCATTCGCAGGCGCTCTGCAGGCGCTTCTTCGCTGCCAAATGACAATTCTCAAAAGAGCAATTGATAGATGTCCAAGCGCCGTATTCTCGCATTTTTGCCGCTTATCTTGTTCGCCGGGCTAGCTGGGCTGTTTTTTTTACAGCTGGCAAATGGTGGTGGCAGCAATGTCGTTCCATCTGCTCTTATTGGCCAAAAGGCACCGGATGTGTCGCTGCCACAGCTTGAAGGCTTGCTGGTGAACGGCCAGCAGGTCGCTGGGTTCTCCAATAAGCAATTATTGGGCAAGGTGAGCCTTGTGAATATCTGGGCCAGTTGGTGCGGGCCTTGCCGTGCAGAACACCCATTTCTCATGGAATTGGCCAAGAATGACAAGGTTCAGATGATTGGCATCAATTACAAGGATCAGCCAGTAAACGCCCTGCGGTTTCTGGGATCGCTGGGTAATCCTTATGAAATTGTCGGTGCCGACTTGAAGGGGCGCTCTTCTATTGAATGGGGTGTCTATGGCGTTCCTGAAACCTTCATCGTCGATCATACTGGCGTTATTGTGCATAAGCATGTAGGGCCACTTACGAACAGTTCAGTCACCATAATCATGTCAGTGTTGAAAGCCGCAATCGGCAAAGCAAATACTGCATCTGGGAACAACCAATAAGCATGGCGTCTCGTAAACAGTCCAAACCGGACTCAATTGATATTCAAATCTCCACCTTTGCAGCGGTCCTGATAATTGGGTTTTTATCTGCGGTCGCTTTTTGGTTCGGCACCATTTTGCTATCGACGCCCACAATCGTAAAACTTGGCGGCGAAATACCGATGAAGTTTCAGGTGCTTCAGTATGTGTTGGCTGTGTTGGTTATGCTCGTTCTTCTCACGCCGGTTTATGTACTYGGCAAAGCYCTCAAAACAGGCCAACCRCTTATCAGGTTYGACGATCAAGGGGTGCAGGCCATCAAATGGCCSATTATGCGCAACCAAATCAAATGGACCGAGGTTGATGGTTTGAAGGGCAAGGGGATTTGGATCATCCTGATCGAYAAAAACAARCGYCAGCACAGGACTATTGAGGGCATGATGGGAACCAAAGGACTTTGGTTGCCATCCGTGCTGGCAAAAGGTGGATCAGTCGCAATTGGGGAAGCCATTAACACCTACAGGCCTGAAGTTATCTCGCCCGTTTTCTAAACTGTTGCGACAGCTTGGACCCACCAACCCGGTTGTTCATTRCKTATCGCGGTTGCTGCTTGCTCTGCATCACCAGGTGTTTTGTACATACCAAAAAACGTTGCGCCGGATCCAGACATGCGCGTGAGCACCGGGTTTGTTTTTTCCAGCGCCTGAACCAAGGACTTTAGAGCAGGGTCYAGCGACAGGGCTGCGGTAGACAGGTCGTTTCTTGTGCTCTTTAGCCACATAAACCAGCTATTCAAATCACCATCGCTTGGCAGGGGCGGTAAACTTGAATTAGTCGCTGTTTTTAAAGCTTTAAAGACGCTTGGTGTTGACATTTTAACGCCAGAATTGACCAACACGAGATGRAATTTAGGGCAGKGGGAGATGCTTRARACATTCTCRCCGATGCCGCTCATTCGCGATGTGCTACCATTCAAGCACACCGGAATATCTGCTCCCAAAGACARGCCAATTTTTGCAAGTTGCYTATCGGATAAATTYAAATYCCACAGAGCATTAAGCGCATGAAGCGTCGCTGCTGCATCCGCAGAGCCCCCGCCAATTCCCGCAGAAACAGGGAGCTGTTTAGACAGTGTGATTTGGGCACCTGTGGCGTCATCAATACTCGCAAATTCTCGTAATTTTTCAGCGGCTTGCAGCACCAAATTAGGGCCAGTGCCTGCCAAAGCGGAGCTGTTGGTGCCCTTCACAAGAAGAGTTAGTTCGGTTGCTGGCTTAACGGAAATCTCATCATGCGTGGATGCGAAGACAACGAGTGAATCCAGTAGATGATATCCGTCCGCTCGCTTGCCTGTGATGTGAAGTGCCAAGTTTATTTTGGCGTGTGCAAGCGCGCTAATCATTGATTTTAGCCGTTAATCGAATACATCGGAGCTTCAGTTTTACTGTTTACTTGGAATCCGTAATTCAACCCCAGCTTCCAAACGGCCGTTCTCTGGCAGTCGGTCTCTGTTGGCCGCGAGAATGGCTAAAAACTGGTCACCACTATCCAGATATTGGGTGGCAATGTCCCATAGGCTTTCACCCTCAGCAACTATATGCGTTTGCATTGCATCGCCGCTATTGCCCATTTGGTTATCCAAATTCGCGCTTGCATCAGCACCTTYTGGTGCTTKAAGGCCATTTTCCAGYTTRGCCAGWATYTTGTCTAGATCGCTCTGTTTTTCRGGCTTTWGATCTCGRGCATGGCTCCATTGAAATTGAGCTTCCAGCGTGCGGCCYACGCGCCAATAGGCATCCCCCAAATGRTCATGCACAAGCGGATCGCCTGGCATCTTCTTGATRGCCTTTTCAAGCTCWGTTGCTGCATCSTCGTARCGCTCTAGCTTGAAATAGGCCCARCCAAGACTATCGATGATRAARCCTTCATCAGGKCGCCGCTCMACAGCCCTYTCGATCATGGASAGWGCTTCTTCGTATTTCATATCCTTGTCGATCAAGGAATAYCCHAGATAATTCAACACYAAYGGTTGATCTGGGAGCAGTGMGAGCGCYTTGCGAAAATCRGCTTCTGCTTTGTCCCAYTGATCAGTGCGCTCGAACGTAATCGCTCGCGAATAATACAGYGACCAATGCTTAGGCTCTACCGTCTCWATGCTGTCRATAATCARGCTGTAAATATCACCGGCTTCTTCAAAGCGTTCTTCAAAGYGAAGTAGATTTCCCAGCGCAAGATTGGCGGTTGTKGGGTCTTTTGCGATRCGAACAACCGCATTYAGCCGTRTTATGGCCTCATCAACACGTTTAATCCGMGATARGTTCARCGCAGCTTCGATCTCGGCACCTTCATAAAAGGCWGAATCRGCTGGCAAACCGCTGATYGTATCAACCGCATCGGCGTARAGCTCTTCATCGCGATARATATCKGCGAGYGACATGATGGTTAAGTCTGAAGAAGRGTTCAAATAGAGCGATAATTGCAGGTAAATTTTGGGTAAYTCAGTKCCGCCATCACGCCCCAGYGCAGCGCCAAGGCCAAACAACACCTCRGATGCSCCATCGCGCACGCTTTTGATAAGCACGGAATCAATGCCGCCTTTGATATCGTTCTCAACCTTGTTCATATACGGGTGGTTAGGCAGCTGTTGTTTGAACGCATTTACAACGGCCAAGCCCTTTTCCAGGGAGCCGGAACGCGCCTGCAAGCGTGCAAATGCCTCAACAATTCTAAGCGCAGATTGATCGTATTCGTAAGCGCGGCCGATACGGTCCAACGCGATCGCGTCATCGTTCAGGTGGCCTGCGATCAAACCGCCATGAAAGGAGCGAAAACTCTCATACCAATCGGGGCCTTCAAGGGAATCCACACGCTTTAGCGCGGCGGTTAACTGGTCTTTTCCAGCCTCTGCCCACGCTGCCAGCAAGCCGTTGGTCAAAAGCTCCAGCGGCGTTTTGCCTGATGCATTGTCAAACTCATCAATAGCGTTGCCGTAATTGCCTTGTTTAAGCGCGGCAACGCCCAGAATCGTTCGTGCCAGGTCGTTTGAGGCATCATATTGCAAAATTTCGATCGCATACGGAACAGCGCGGTCAATATCACCATTGATCAAATGCAGAAAAAACGTTTGTTGAATCAGCGCCGGGTTGCCTGGGTCGCGGTGAAGCGCGCGTTCATAAAACTGAACCGCTGAAACCGTATCTTTGGTTATGCCTGCAATACGTGCAGAGAGGAAGTTTCCTGAAAAACCTCGGGCGAACCTCAATGGCTCGTCCCCTTCCTTGGCACTAACGGCAAAGGGGGAGGCCAAAGCCGTGCCCAACAGCAGTGCTACCGCCGTTTTGCGGACTATCTTGAGAAGGTTTGAAGCATCAGTCTTTATCAGCATTGTTTCATCATTCCATTTTCAAAATTTATTTTCGATCAAGACCGGTATTGAGAGCCAGTATAGCTGCTCAAACGCCCTTATCCGCTCAATAAGCCCGATAAATGCAAAACTCTACGGTCTCAAGCAAACTGGATTTCATGTCACTATCTGGAAACGCAGCAAGCGCATCTTTTGCAACAGAACCGTAATGAACCGCGCGTGTAACCGTATCTTTTAGCGCATCCGTGCGGGTCATAATTTCAATTGCGGTTTCCAAATCACCATCACGCAAGTCTTCTTCGACAAGAACGCGGTCAAAAAATGTCCGATCATCCGGCGTGCCGCGTCGGTATGATAGCACAACCGGTAATGTTATTTTGCCTTCGCGCAAATCATCGCCAATGTCCTTGCCAAGATCGGCAGAAGATCCGCCATAATCCAGCGCATCATCAACAAGCTGGAARGCMAGGCCCAGATTGGTGCCGTATGATTTTAGCGCCGAGCGCGAATCYTTTGATGATTTCGCAATGACSGGGCCAACTTCCGCCGCTGCGGAGAACAAAGCAGCCGTTTTACGGCGTATAACTTCCAGATATTCGTCTTCGGTCGTGCCGGTGTTTTTGGCCGCAACCAGTTGCATAACCTCACCTTCGGCAATCACGGAAGACGCAGTAGACAAAATATCAAGCGCTTCAAGTGAGCCAACCTCAACCATCATGCGAAAGGCTTGTCCAAGCAGATARTCGCCCACCAAAACACTGGCYTGRTTGCCCCAAAGCATGCGGGCAGAYTTTTTGCCGCGGCGCATATCGCTTTCATCCACRACATCATCGTGMAGCAAAGTCGCRGTRTGCATAAAYTCAACGCATGCSGCCAGTTTAATGTGCTCATCGTCCTCATATCCGCACATCTGCGCKGCGGCCAAGGTAAGCATYGGGCGCAGGCGTTTGCCGCCAGAAGAAATGAGGTAATTGGCGATTTCCGGGATCATATCAACATTTGCACCTGCCATTTGCAGAATCAAATTATTGACCTTGTCCATACCGGGTTTGGTAAGGCGGATTAAATTATCCACGGAGGGTGGACGAGACGTTTTGGTGTCCAGAGAGATGACAACACCCATTGGTAACTCTTTCATTTCCGTCTGGCCTATCCATCTGATTTCTCTGAGTCTTTGCTGGGACTCAGATCCACCAGGGATCAGCACAATTTATCTACCCGCCGATATAGCACGAACTTCAACGCAGACCAGCGCAAAACATAGCTTCGCCTCATCGCATTTGGTTCATCAGTGCCAACATACCGCAAACCCTTTGGATATTGGATTAAATTATGCTCATATAGCAATTCGGCGGTGTGCTGACGGGGAGACTTTTTCAATGAAGGAAATACTCAGAACCAATGATGTGGTTTTAATTTCATTTGTAGAAACATTGCTTCGCGAAGCGCGCATAGATTTTATTGTTCTCGACCAGAATATGAGCGTGCTTGATGGCTCCCTAGGCGTTATTCCGCGCCGAATTCTGGTGGATGAAACCAAGGAAAACGCCGCACGAACGCTATTTGTTGATGCCGGTATTGGCCATGAAATACGCACGGCTTGAGGTGACGCTTTGACCGGCGATGCCTCTAAAGATCAATTCATTGGCGGGGCGGCCTATGTTCTGCAACCAAAATCAGAGGGTCATCGCTCTGGATTGGATGCTGTGCTGCTCGCCGCCTGTATACCCTCAACCGCAAAAGGCCTTTTATACGACCTAGGGGCGGGTACAGGCGCTGCGGGCTATTGCGCAGCTGCAAGAGCGCCGGAGCTGTCTGTCAGGCTTGTGGAGCGCGATACAGAGGTTATCCCGCTTGCAAAACAAGGCCTCAACCTGCCGGAGAACAAAGWTTTYGCCGRGCGCATAGAAATCGTTGAGGCTGATATCCTGATGCCGCCAGCGCAGCGCGAGGCGGCGGGYCTGATCGCRAACTCTGCCGATTGGGTGATCGCCAATCCTCCSTTTTACCGTCAGGACCGGGTGCGCAGCTCGCCGCATATGCATCGCCGTGAGGCCCATGTGTTGGGCCGCGGTGATTTGGAGATTTGGTTTCGTGTTTCCGCTATGTTGTTGAAACCAGGCGGTTATTTCTCAATCATCCACATGGCAGAAGCGCTGAATGAGATATTGGATTTGTGCAAAGGGCGCTTTGGAAGCTTGGAAATTCGCCCGATTCATCCGCGCCTTGGAAAGCATGCAAACCGYGTGATTGTYAGTGGKCAAAAGGGGTCYMRRGGCGTTACCAAGATCRCSSCTGGCTTTATCGTGCACGCMGAACAGCGSCATTCGCCGCAAGCGCGCGACATATTACGCCATGGCAAAGGGTTCTCTGATCTGGACCTGCACTTATAAATGGGGCACATATCCCCACATGTATTAAACAATGAGTTTAGCCGTAATTATACCTGTTTTGGAGTAGCCAGTGTTTGACGCTTTCAAAAGCCGTATCCGAGCTTACATGCCGGAAAAGTACCGTAATCCGCCGCCCATTGTTCCGGTTGTTCGCCTGTCGGGRATGATCGGGCARGGCGCTGCTTTTCGGCCTGGATTGACGCTGGAATCGGTGGCAGTTCAGCTGGAAAAGGCGTTTTCGATCAAGCCTGCGCCTGCGGTTGCGATAATAATAAATTCGCCTGGRGGTTCCCCGGTACAGTCTAACTTRATTTATTTGCGTATCCGGCAGCTAGCTGAAGAAAACGARAAAACAGTACTTGTRTTTGTCGAGGATGTTGCYGCATCYGGYGGRTATTTTATTGCGGTTGCTGGTGATGAAATAATTGCCGACCCATCTTCTATTGTTGGSTCCATTGGCGTTATTTCAGCSAGYTTTGGTTTTAGCAAGGCGATCGCAAAAAYRGGCGTTGAGCGCCGTGTTTACACATCTGGCACAAGTAAATCRACTCTTGAYCCATTTATGCCGGAAAAGAAAGAGGATGTGGCACAYCTGAAGCAGCTTCAGGAAGAAGTGCAYGARACTTTCAAAGATGTTGTCAAAAGCCGCCGHGGGGACCTTTTGAAAGAAGAAGATGAYAATCTTTTCAATGGGTTGTTCTGGACAGGCAAGGCCGCTTTAGRGCTTGGTTTGATTGATGGYATTGGCGATYTGCGCAGCACTTTGAGAGAGCGTTATGGCGATAAGGTGCGGCTAAAAGTGATTGATGGCGCCAAGGGCTGGCGCTTGCGCCGAAAGCTTTTTGCATCRGGCTTGGCKGTTCCCGMWRKYKMTGMAAMSCYRSTTYSYSWGMYYKKMRAYRGYYYRSYYRGCKCRSTKKNGGAASGGACTTTGTGGGCGCGGTTTGGGTTATGAGTGTTTGTCGGTTGAAAATAAATTACATAAGGTATTGAAATGTTAGCGAAAATATTGGTTTTAATCGGCATTATGGGGCTGGTCTATGTCATAACCCAGCGCCAAAAATTGTTGGGTAAGCTATTTAACCCCGAGGAAAAAGGGCTTGGGCAAACTGTTGACGTTGCCGATAATACAATTGAAGAACTTGAGAAAGATCCTGAAACCGGTCGCTACATGATCAAGTCAAAGAAGCCTAAAAAATAAATACTTCAAAATGCTGCAGTAAATCACCCTAAAGTAGAAAAYTATCCGTTTGCGCAGCCGGTGGCCGCCGATATGCTAGGCAAAACATGATATCATGTTTTGTAATAAGCAGCGTAATCTCGCCAATATATCACTATATTTCAATAGTATATGGCCGAATAAAGTTTTGCACACGCAATGCTAAAAATTATATATTGTGATTGTAACAGTGAAATCTAAATACACTTTTGCGTTGGTTGCTATTCTATTAATGATAGGTTAATTTAACTTGTAATAAATAACAATTATCAAGTTTGGTAGCCGTGTGAAAAACATCCTAAAAATTGCATCTGCTCTGGCAGTGTTTGCAGCAACACCGGTCGTAGCGCAAGAAACGGATAAATGGGATTGGTCCGGGTTTTATGGCGGCGTACACCTAGGTGTTGGTAGCCATATTACGGATTGGGATATCGATGGCGTTGAGGGTGGGTTTGCATTTGTTCTAAATGAAACTACAACCAGTGAGTTCCTATTGGCGGGCTTTCAGTTGGGATATAATCACCAAATCGGAGTTTATGTTTTTGGAATTGAAGGTGATGTCAGTTTTTTTGACTCGGGATCTGAGACCGAGTTTTTTCGAAACCCAAGTAATGGAGCACTAACTTCTCACCCTGTTGAGCTTGATGCGCCGGATATACTAGCGACACTGCGTTTGCGTGCGGGTTGGCTGTATAACGATAAAACGTTGCTGTTTGGCACAGCTGGAATAGCATATTCGCATGAATATAAGGTCACAGCAGAGCTAGGGCCAAGCTCAGGACAGAATATGGTGTCGGCAAAATTCGCCGGTGGACTTGGCGCTGTGATAGGTGGTGGTGGGGAAATTGTTGTCAGTGACCATCTCACTTTAAGTGGTTCTCTTTTATATCATATACTAAGCAAAGGAAGTGGATCCGCCCGCATAAATAACGGGATCTATATGGATGCTTCAGCTTGGTCCCAGTTTGTTACAGCTAAAGTTGGATTGAATTACCATTTCTAGCAGTTGATTGATTGTTGCAGTAAATGCCTCAGGAACCCAAAGATTGGCAGGCATTTCATAAGCGGCGGTCACAGTTGGAGCCGCCTTTTCGTCTCGATCAAGCTACGGTAGATGAATTCAAAAAACTGATTCTTGGTCATGATGCTCATGTTCTTGAATTAGGTGTGACGCCTGAATTAGCTCAGCTTGGTCAAACACTTACCGCCATCGACTGGAGTGCCAATATGCTAGAGCATATATGGCCCGGTGATACCCCAACTCGGCGTGCAGTCCTGTCTGATTGGCGAACAATGCCAGCCTTTGATCCCGCGCCCACAGCAGTTGTTGGAGATGGTAGCCTTGGTTGCACGGCTTGGCCGGAGCCTTATGAGCAGGTGTTTGCTCGATTAAAGGCAGTGCTAAGCAAGGGCGCAAGAATTGTTATTCGCTGTTACATATCACCTGATCATCCAGAAGAAATTATTGAAATCGCAGATGATGTAAATGCAGGAAATATGTTGGGTTTTCATGCGTTTAAGCTGCGCCTGGCTATGGCCGTGGCATCAGAAAATGGTGGCCCGAATGTTGTCGTCAAAGATATTTTGACACGCTTCAATGAAGTCTTCCCAGATCGTTTGGCATTGGCCAAGAATACAGGTTGGAGCCTTGAACGAATTGGAGAAATGGATGCTTACAACAATTCTGAAGCTATTTATAGTTTTGCGACGCGGAAACAAGTAGTACAAATCATACCAAGTGGATTCAGTAATGTACATTTTGTAGATGCTGGAAAATATGAGTTGTCAGAAAGATGTCCATTATTAGTTATGGACTTTACGCCTTGAAAATAAAGACCTCAATTGTATCAGAATTAGTAAAACAACAGGAACAAAGTCAATGGTTTTCGCGTATAAATTTGCGAAAGCTTCAATACGAACAATTGAGGTTACTTGCTGAGCATTGCTCGCGCCATTCGACGTGGTTTAGCCGCAGGTTAATGGCTGCAGGCATTGAGCCAAATGATCTTGTGAAGCCTAGTTCCTTGGCAAAATTGCCGGTGATGGAGCGTTCTGATATTCAATTGGCGCAGGATCTGTTCTGTGACATGGTGCCAAATACTCATGGGGCTGTTGCTTCGAGTGCCACGTCTGGTTCAACAGGAGAGCCCGTTGTCGTCAACCGAACAATTCTCAATCATTACTGTTGGTTAGCTGCAACCATGCGCAGCCATTACTGGTGCAAATCAGATTTCAGCAAGCCGCTGGCGGTTATTCGGGCAAACCTTTTCGAAGTTACTAATAATAAAAGTTGGGGCTCTCCGGTAAGCCTCCTACATGCAAGCGGAGTGTCGATGGGCATTCCAATTACCAAAACCGGTGAAGAGCTATTTGAGATTCTTTTCAAGTTTAAACCCAGTAGTATCTTGATGTTTCCCGGAAGCCTAGCATCTCTTATTGGCTACGCAAATACAACCGACAGAAAAATTACCTCAATTGAAGTCATACGAACCCTCGGAGAAACTGTAACAAAAGAACTGCGAGAGTTAACGCAAAAAACGTTCGGTAGGCCAATTCAAGACAGTTATTCTTCGCAAGAATTTGGCTGCATTGCGTTGCAATGCCCGCAAAGTGAACAATACCATATTATGGCCGAAAACTTGATTGTAGAGGTGCTTGATGAAAAAGGGCGGGCCTGCAAGTCTGGTCAAATTGGCAGGATCGTCATCACTGATCTATTGAATTACGCAACGCCATTAGTCCGTTATGCCATTGGAGATTATGCAGAAGTTGGAACGAGTTGCGAATGTGGACGTGGGCTTCCTACTTTAAAACGGATACTGGGCAGGGAGCGCAATCTTATCTTGATGCCGGATGGGCGACGTCATTGGCCGCTGGTTGGCTTTGACAAGTTCCGTGCTATTGCGCCGGTTCGTCAATACCAACTTATTCAGAAAACATTGGATGTGATCGAAGTGCGATTGTTCGTTGAGCGCGGTCTAACCCTGGGTGAAGAGGCTGAGTTGGCAACGCATATCAAAAAATCTCTTGGTCATGATTTTACCATTGAATTCAATTACTTCGAAGACCGCTTACCTGCAGGGGCATCAGGGAAATTTGAAGAATTTTTGTGCCTCGTATAGAGTATAAAAGCTTCAGAAATGATGAAGTAAACCTGTATATAAAACACATATATTATATTATAAAATTCGTGGAGAGATATATTACTTTATTTTTTGATAAATAGTAAAAAATAAACTTATATATCGAACTATATAAATCCACAATGATGCGCGTAAATTAGCAAAAAACGCCCCAAACACTTGTGAACTACACGAAACAAATATCCCCAAAACTCTTATTTACAGCCATTGTGGCGCTTCCACATGGCTGGATCATGGCCTTTCGGGATGCTGCTACAAGGATCGCTAGAGTAGCCGCGCAGGGTATTATAGTGGGCTATTTGCTCTTTTGAGAGGATGTTTGTCGTCATCAAATGGGTGCGTAAGTGGGTAAAGCGCAGCTCGGTTCTGGCTTTTGAAATTTTGGCCAACAGGCTGCGCAAATCAGCCTCGTTGATGTTTTGATCGCGAAAATTTTGATCCAAGATTCTCTCAAGCTCAATCAGTGTTTTGCCCTGCGAAATGGCCTGTTGTTTCATCTCATCAAAAACGGATTGAATATGTGTAACCTGCTCTGGTGTCAGGGGAATATCGTTTTTCAGTTCCAGTAAATGCGCAGGCCCCGGCATGCCGTTCAGCTCCGCTGCTTTGGCAAGGCCCCAGCCGCCACCGCGCATCAACTCATCCATATCATCTTGTGACAGGCTTTTGATCTCGCGTTGCTCCTGGCCCGCATATTTGGAGTGCGAAGCGCTGTCCGTGGCCGCGAAACCACCGCCTGCAAGTAACGCCGTAGCTATCGTCAAAACTGCGCTGGCAGCAAAAAAGTGTGAACCCTTCATCATGTGCGTTATTCTCCTACGCAAAATAGCTAAAAATTCCCGAAACGGGATATTGGGAGAGAGCTTGTCATTTTACCGGGCATACCTACATGATAGCTATCATGTTTGCTCACATTTTCAGAAAATTGGCTTTTGGCCATACCCGTCAAATTCAGTTGAACACTGATGATGTATTGTTTCATCAGGGTGAACAGGTGGAATCTGTCTATCTGGTCGAGAGCGGTGCGGTGATTCTAAAACGCATCCAGAAAAACGGCAGTGAAATTGTGCTGACCCGATATGGGCCAGATGTTTTGGTGGCCGAAGCATCGCTTTATGCAGCGCACTATCATTGCGAGGCGATTGCCGCCGAGCCGACCAGCCTGTTGCAATTGCCGCGCAACTATATGGCGCGGTGGTTGAAATCGAACCCGGCGTTTGCCCATGAGTGGTCAGCGCATTTGGCGGGCGAATTGCAGAGCGCGCGACAGCGCAGCGAAATTCTGACGCGCAACAAAGTTTCGGACAAAATTGATGGCTGGATAGAGTGGCACGGCGCGCTGCCAGAAAAGGGCGCGTGGAAGCAATTGGCGGGCGAATTGGGTGTCTCGCCAGAGGCGCT
>NVXB01000066.1 GCA_002746425.1 Hyphomicrobiales bacterium
ATTTGCTGATGCTCGCGCATTGCATTGCCGGCGTTTGCCGCAAGGTTCGGTGCCGTCTGGATACCAAGGTCAAGCCTTGGCATGACGAAACGGAGAGGTGTGCGATAACTGGAAGGGGTTGGTAAAACTGAGGCGGCTTGTCTGGCTAGACTATGGTTTCGCGCAGTATGCAGTCGCCGCATCCCGGACTTGATCCGGGATCTTTTGTGCCAAATTTTTCTATGATTGGCTCAATAGCGTATCACAGGATTTAATGGCGGCGGAGAAGACCCTCCCCAATCTAGTTGAGGACAGGCTCATCAAGTCCGGGGAGCGCTTGATGATCTGGATGTGGTTATTTAGCTGGAGTTGTGGGATGCGGTGATCATGCACCCACCCGTTATCTCAAGACCTGAAAAGCCAGCCCTCAAGCCCAGAGAATATTCCAAGCATCAGACATTCACCCAACAAAAAAAACTAATGCTTCAGATTATCATACGGTTGATAGCGGCCATCTTTGGCGACTTCAAAAATTTCGGCGATTTGGGGGTGGCGCATCGGTTCGCCGCTGGTGTCGTGCAGCAGGTTTTGCTCGGAGACATAGGCGACATATTCGGTCTCGTCATTCTCGGCAAACAGATGATAAAACGGCTGGTCCTTGCGCGGGCGCACATCGGCCGGGATAGACTCCCACCATTCATCTGAATTGGAAAATTCAGGATCAACATCAAAAATCACGCCGCGAAACGGGTAAATGCGGTGCTTGACGACTTCGCCAATACCGAATTTAGCACTGCGGTTTTCGTAGATTTTATCTGGCATCTTGTCTGAAATTTCCTCTGATATACGCAACTTAGCACTTACAACGCGTTCTCCCTTTATATAGCTGTCCTGTCGCGCATTGCAATTTTTCTCGTGCGCTTTCGCGTTGAAACCCTCAACACGGCCTATCGAAGCAGGTTGGAATTTATCGCCACTATGCCTAAAAGGGGCAAATGCTCTGATCCTCTACCTCCCAAGGAGAAAACAAAATGACGGCAATCGTCGATATTATCGCCCGTGAAATTCTCGACAGTCGCGGCAATCCAACCGTGGAAGTTGATGTTGTGCTGGAAGACGGCACCATTGGCCGCGCGGCTGTGCCATCTGGCGCATCCACCGGCGCGCATGAAGCCGTGGAGCTGCGCGATGGCGGCAAGCGCTACCTGGGCAAGGGCGTGCTGAAAGCGGTTGAAGCCGTCAACACCGAAATCTTTGATGCCATTGGCGGCTTTGATGTGGAAAACCAGGTCCACATCGACAAAACCATGATTGATCTGGATGGCACCGATAATAAAGCGCGCCTGGGTGCCAACGCCATTTTGGGCGTGTCACTGGCCTGCGCAAAAGCTGCRGCSGATGCCTGCGAGCTGCCGCTCTATCGCTATGTCGGCGGTGCCAATGCGCGCCTGTTGCCCGTGCCGATGATGAACATCATCAATGGCGGCGAGCATGCCGATAACCCGATTGATGTGCAGGAATTCATGATCATGCCGGTYGCTGCCGACACGTTTAGTGATGCRTTGCGCATGGGYTCKGARATTTTCCACACGCTCAAAAAAGCGCTGCAAGATGATGGCCACAACACCAATGTGGGYGATGAAGGTGGTTTTGCYCCTAACATCGCMTCSACTGAGGATGCGCTGGGCTTCATTATGAAGTCGATCGAAAAAGCTGGCTATAAGCCCGGCGAAGATGTGYATCTGGCACTCGATTGYGCCTCCACTGAATTCTACRCCAAYGGCACTTATAAYCTTAAGGGTGARGGCAAAGTGCTGGAATCTGGCGCGATGGCCGAGTATCTGGCCAATCTGGTGGCCAAATATCCCATCATCTCCATTGAAGATGGCATGGCCGAAGATGATTGGGCCGGYTGGGGCACRYTGACAKCKCTSGTKGGYGAYAARTGCCAGYTRGTGGGCGATGATTTGTTCGTCACCAACACCAAACGCCTGAAGCGCGGCATTGAAGAAAAATCTGCTAACTCGATTTTGGTTAAGGTCAACCAAATCGGCACGCTGACAGAGACACTGGAAGCCGTTGAGATGGCGCATAAGGCTGGCTTCACCGCTGTCATGTCGCATCGTTCTGGCGAGACTGAAGACAGCACCATCGCTGATTTGGCAGTTGCAACCAATTGCGGCCAGATCAAAACCGGCTCGCTGGCCCGTTCAGACAGATTGGCAAAGTACAATCAGCTGCTGCGCATTGAAGAAGAGCTCGGTTCTCAGTCAATTTATGCTGGACAGTCGATTTTGCGCTAACTTCTTAGCGATGTTTTAACAAGCTTTTAAACCACGCCGGAAAAATCCATTTCGGCGTGGTTTTTTTATGAAAAAGAGGGTTGTTTCGCGATTCACGAAAGCCTTTTTTAACCGTGCTGGCGTAATTTCCATGTCGAGGGCGGCTTCAAGTTGTGCGTACCGCTCACTTTTGTATAGGCGCGTATTTGCCAATGTCGMMMARRTATAAAAACCAAAGTATTTTTAAGCGGCTTTTATTGCCCGCGCTTACCGCTCTTATTGTGGCCTATTTTAGCTTTCACGCAAAAAATGGTCGTCACGGCATGCTGGCGCTAGAAGCCAAGCAGCTTGAAATCATGGAACTTGATGCGGTTAAGACRATGTTGCTGGAGCGGCGYAAGTTTTATACCTCACGCGTTGAGCTGTTGGATTTGGCAGCGATTGACCCCGATTTGCTWGATGARCGTGCCCGCCAATTGCTGGGCTATGTCCGGCCTGATGAATTATTGATTTATATAAATTGATTGGCAATGCAACTTAACTGAATTCAAGTTAATTCAAAATAACCAAACAAATACAATGCATTACGCGATATTTAAGCTGATTATTCGGCTTTGATTTTATCGGTAGATTACGCTATGACTCCCTTGAGGAAATATTAAATTCATCTGAGGGAGCCGAGACATAATGGCTGCTGCAAAGCAATCTACATCGCGGACAAAGACCACCGCGCGCAAGACCACCACCCGTAAAACCACATCATCTAAAGCTGCTAGTGGAAAACCTGCTGCCGCMAAAGCAAGTGCTGCTGCRACACCGCGCAAAACGCGCACCAAAGCGGTAAAGCCTGCGATTGCAGAYTTCTCCAAGGATCAGGAGCTCAAAGCGTTTCGCGATATGATGCTGATCCGCYGCTTTGAAGAAAAAGCCGGTCAGCTTTACGGCATGGGTTTGATTGGCGGTTTCTGCCATCTTTATATCGGTCAGGAAGCCGTTGTTGTTGGCATGCAGATGGCCATCGGCGAGGGAGATCAGGTGATCACTGGTTACCGCGATCACGGCCATATGTTGGTGGCGGGTATGGACCCCAAAGGCGTGATGGCCGAGCTGACGGGACGCCGCGATGGCTACTCCCACGGCAAGGGCGGCTCCATGCACATGTTCTCCAAAGAGAAGAATTTTTACGGCGGCCACGGCATTGTGGGCGGACAGGTTTCGCTTGGCACTGGCCTGGCATTTGCCAATAAATACCGCAAAAACAAAAACGTATCGCTGGCCTATTTTGGCGATGGCGCGGCCAATCAGGGCCAGGTCTATGAGAGCCTTAATATGGCTCAGCTTTGGGACCTGCCATGTATCTATGTGATTGAGAACAACCGTTATGCCATGGGCACCTCGGTTCTGCGCTCCGCATCACAGCCAGATTTTTACCGCCGCGGCGAAAGTTTCAATGTGCCCGGCAAACAGGTCGATGGCATGGATGTGCGTTCGGTCAAAGCCTTGGGCGATGAAGCTGTGGCCTGGTGCCGCGCTGGCAAGGGTCCGATGATCCTTGAAATGCTGACCTATCGCTATCGTGGTCACTCGATGTCCGATCCGGCAAAGTACCGCTCAAAAGACGAAGTGCAGCGTATGCGCAACGAGCAGGACCCGATTGAACAGGTGCGCAAGCGTCTGCTGGAAAAAGACTGGGCCAAAGAGGCTGAGCTCAAAGACATCGACAAGGATGTCCGCGCCATTGTGGCGGAAGCCGCTGAATTTGCACAACAGAGCCCAGAGCCGGATCCATCCGAACTCTGGACCGATATTTACGCTTAAAAAGGGGAGAAAAAACTATGCCTATAGATATTTTAATGCCTGCGCTTTCTCCCACCATGGAAGAGGGAACTCTGTCCAAATGGGTGAAGCAAGAAGGCGATACGATTTCCGCCGGTGATGTGATTGCCGAGATTGAAACCGACAAAGCAACGATGGAAATCGAAGCCATTGACGAGGGTGTGTTGGGCAAAATCTTTGTTGCTGAAGGCACCGAGAATGTTGCCGTGAATGCGCGCCTCGCCGTCATTCTGGAAGAGGGCGAAAGCGCTGATGCGATTGATGCATCTGCTCCAGCTGCCGCCGCGCCTGTTGCAAAAGCTGCTCCCGCACCAGTTGCCGCTGCCCCGGTTGCTGCACAGCCTATAACCGAAACGGCTCCGGCTGATCCGGAGATTCCCGCTGGCACAGAAATGGTGTCCACCACCGTTCGTGAAGCCCTGCGTGATGCGATGGCCGAAGAAATGCGCCGCGATGAAGATGTCTTCGTCATGGGCGAAGAAGTGGCGCAATATCAGGGCGCTTACAAAATCACCCAAGGCCTGTTGCAGGAATTTGGCGATGACCGCGTTATTGATACGCCGATTACCGAGCATGGCTTTGCTGGCCTTGGTGTGGGCGCGGCGATGACCGGCCTCAAACCCATCATCGAGTTCATGACCTTCAACTTCGCCATGCAGGCGATGGATCATCTCATCAACTCCGCTGCCAAAACACTCTATATGTCCGGCGGCCAGATGGGCGCACCCATCGTGTTCCGTGGCCCCAACGGCGCAGCATCGCGCGTGGGCGCGCAGCACAGCCATGATTATGCCGCATGGTACTCCAATGTGCCCGGCCTGAAAGTGGTGATGCCTTATTCGGCAGCAGATGCCAAAGGCCTGCTCAAAGCCGCGATCCGCGATCCCAACCCGATCATCTTCTTGGAAAACGAAATGCTCTATGGCACGAGTTTTGATGTTCCCAAAATGGATGATTTTGTTCTGCCGATCGGCAAGGCCAAAGTGGTGCGCACCGGTAGCGATGTGACCATCGTAACCTTTAGCATCGGCATGACCTACGCGCTTAAAGCAGCTGAAGAGCTGGCCAAAATGGGCATTGAGGCGGAGATCATCGATCTGCGCACCATCCGCCCGATGGACATTGCCACCGTGGTTGCCTCGGTGCAAAAAACCGGGCGCTGCGTAACAGTCGAAGAAGGTTTCCCGCAATCTGGTGTCGGTGCAGAAATTTCCGCCCAGATCATGGAAAACGCCTTCGATTATCTTGATGCACCGGTTATCCGCATTACCGGCAAGGATGTGCCGATGCCTTATGCGGCCAATCTGGAAAAGCTCGCTCTGCCAAATGCAGGCGATGTTATTGAAGCCGTCAAAGCCGTAACCTATTCCGTTTAAAGGAGAATCATGATGCCAATTGATATTTTTATGCCGGCTCTTTCTCCGACCATGGAAGAGGGCAACCTGACCAAATGGCACGTCAAGGAAGGCGATAGCGTTTCCTCTGGCGATGTTATTGCCGAAATTGAAACCGACAAAGCCACGATGGAAGTTGAATCCATTGATGAAGGCATTGTCGGCAAAATCTTTATTGCCGAGGGAACTGAAGGCGTGCCGGTTAACACCCGCATTGCCGTGCTGCTGGAAGAGGGCGAAGATGCCTCTGCCATAAGCGATGCACCAGCCGCTGCTACGGCGCCTGCTGCCAGTGCTGAACCTGCGCCAACAGAAGCTGCACCTGCCGCCGCGCCCGCCGCTTCAGCTCCTGCTGCACCAAGTGGCGCACGGGTCTTTTCCTCACCGCTCGCTCGCCGTATCGCCAAGGATGGCGGTTTGGATATCGCCGCCATTGCAGGCTCCGGCCCACATGGCCGCGTGGTGAAACGAGATGTGGAAGCCGCCATTGCTGGCGGTGCCAAAGCTGCACCTGCTGCTGCCGCAGCACCAGCTGAAACTGCCAAAGCTGCTGCACCAAAAGGTGCATCGGATGAGGCCGTTCTCAAACTGTTTGACGATGACAGCTATGAGTTGGTGGCCCATGATGGCATGCGCAAAACCATCGCATCGCGCTTGCAAGAGAGCAAACAAACCGTTCCGCATTTCTATCTCACCATTGATTGTGAGCTGGATGCGCTGCTGGCACTGCGAAAGCAGCTTAATGATGCTGCGCCGGAAAATGGCGATGGCAAACCGTCCTACAAAATCTCGGTCAATGACATGGTCATCAAAGCCCATGCGCTGGCTCTAAAGGATGTTCCGGCGGCCAATGCCTCCTGGACCTCCAATGCCATGGTGATGCACAAACACGCCGATGTTGGCGTGGCAGTGTCCATTCCAGGCGGGCTGATTACGCCGATTATTCGCCGGGCCGAGGAAAAACCTCTGTCGATCATTTCCAACGAGATGAAAGACATGGCCAAGCGGGCAAGAGAGCGCAAATTGCTGCCGCATGAATATATGGGCGGCACCACGGCTGTCTCTAATCTGGGCATGTTTGGCGTCAAGGATTTTGCTGCCATCGTTAACCCGCCACACGCCACCATTTTGGCTGTCGGCGCGGGCACACCGCGAGCTGTTGTGAAAAACGGCGAGCTGGCAGTGGCCACGGTAATGTCGGTGACACTATCCACCGATCACCGCGCGGTTGACGGTGCGCTGGGCGCAGAATTGGCCAAAGCATTCAAGGGTTATATCGAAAACCCGATGAGCATGCTGGTCTAACAAGATAGGCTGTTGGGAAGCCTGCATAAACGGGCGGTTTCCCAACACACGAACTGAAAAAACAGTTGATCCATATCAAGGAGTAAGCGCAGCGGTTTTGTAGGCTATTGAAAACAAACCTAAGGAGACGTTTTCATGAGCAACACGCCGCACGAACTGGCCGAAGAATTTCCCGAGCATGTCGACAAAATCCGCGACCTGAAAATGAACAACAATCATTTTGTACGGTTGTTTGACGAGTATCACACGCTTAATCGGGATATCCACCGGGCAGAAACCAATGTAGAGCCGACAGATGACTTCCATATGGAAGACATGCGCAAAAAGCGTATTCGGCTCAAAGATGAACTCTATGGGATGTTGTCGGCGTAACAATTTGTTGCTGGCCATCTCATGCAATCCCCGGCCAAGTGCCGGTTAAACAGGAGATGGCAAGTGGCAAACTATGATGTTCTCATCATTGGCGGCGGTCCGGGTGGCTATGTCGCCGCAATTCGGGCTTCGCAATTGGGTCTGAAAACAGCCGTGATTGAACGCGAACACCTTGGTGGTATCTGCCTTAACTGGGGCTGTATTCCCACCAAGGCTTTGCTGCGTTCCGCCGAAGTTTTCCATTATATGGATCATGCCAAGGATTATGGCCTCAGCGCTGATAAGTTCAGCTTTGATATGGCCGCGATTGTTAAACGCTCACGCGGCGTGTCCGGCAAGCTTAATGGCGGCATCGGCTTCTTGATGAAGAAGAACAAGATTGATGTCATCTGGGGCGAAGCCGTCATCACCAAGCCGGGTGAAGTGAAAGTTGGCAAATCCACCAAAAAGGCGATGGAGCCGCAGCACCCAACGCCAAAAGGCGTGCTGGGTGAGGGCACTTACACCGCCAAACACATCATCGTGGCCACTGGCGCACGCCCACGCGCGCTGCCGGGCATTGAACCTGATGGCGATTTGATCTGGACCTATTTTGACGCGATGGTGCCAAAAGCCATGCCAAAGTCCCTTGTGGTAATGGGCTCCGGCGCAATCGGCATTGAATTTGCCTCGTTCTACAACACCATGGGCGCCGATGTGACCGTGGTGGAGTTGATGCCGCGCATTATGCCGGTGGAAGATGCTGAAATCTCTACTGTGGCCAGAAAGCGCCTGGAAAAGCAGGGCATGAAAATCATCACCGAAGCAAAAATCACCAAAGTCACCAAGGGCAATGGCAGCATCACGGCGACGGTTGAAACCAAAGATGGCAAAATTCAAACCCTCACCGCCGATAAGCTGATTTCCGCTGTGGGTGTGCAGGGTAATATTGAAGGCCTTGGGCTGGAGAAGCTCGGCATTAAAACCGATCGCGGTTGTGTGGTTATCGATGGCCACGCCAAAACCAACGTGCCGGGCATTTATGCCATTGGCGATGTGGCGGGTCCGCCGATGCTGGCCCACAAGGCCGAGCATGAAGGCGTTATCTGCGTGGAAGCCATTGCCGGCAAAAACCCGCATGCCATGGACAAAGCCATGATTCCGGGCTGCACCTATTGCAACCCGCAAGTCGCATCCGTTGGTCTCACCGAAGAAAAAGCCAAGGAAGCTGGATACAAGGTCAAAGTCGGCCGCTTCAACTTTGTTGGCAACGGCAAGGCAATTGCCCTTGGCGAGCCCGATGGCATGGTCAAAACCGTGTTCGACGCAAAAACCGGCCAGTTGCTGGGCGCACACATGGTGGGCGCAGAAGTGACCGAGCTGATTCAGGGTTTTGTCGTGGCGATGAATTTGGAAACGACAGAAGAAGATTTAATGCATTCCGTCTTCCCACATCCAACACTTTCAGAAATGATGCATGAGAGCGTTTTGGATGCCTATGGACGGGCGATTCACTCTTAGGTTTCTCTAAAGGCAAAAATCATGTTCAAAAATTACAAGCTCACCCCAAGACTGCGTGGCCTGTTGTTCATTTTGATAGCTCTGTTCGTGGCTCAATTTTTCGGCATCGGCGGCGCTATCATTTCATTGGCAATTGGCATTACCGGGCTGGCGATTGTGGGCTTGTTTATTTGGACTTTAATACAAGGGAACAAAAACTCCGGGTAAGAGAGCAAAAGCTTTGGACATGATAGCTATCATGTTGGAAAATGCGCAGACCGCCCTCAATCATCATCATCGTGAAAAAAGCCGCAAAACAGGCGATACACACCATTGAGGATGAACTACACAGTTTTTGAACCTATATACCAATAACGTAGAAATACCCGTCCTATACGGGCTCAATAAAACCGATCAAACGACTATCTGGACGCACCATGATCAATCTGCTTGAAACCGCGACAAAAGCCAAACCAAGGCACCCCGAAAAGGCACATCGCCCGGACACGGAAGTGCTGCGTAAACCCGACTGGATACGTGTAAAAGCGCCAGGTTCTGCGGTTTACAAGGAAACACAAAAGATCGTTAAAGAGAACGGTCTGGTCACGGTGTGCGAAGAGGCGGGCTGCCCCAATATTGGCGAGTGCTGGTCCAAAAAACACGCTACGATGATGATCATGGGCGACACCTGCACAAGGGCTTGCGCCTTTTGCAACGTGAAGACCGGAAAACCCCTTCACCTCGATAGGGATGAACCCCTTCATGTCGCCACTGCGGTGGCAAAACTAGGTTTAAATCACGTCGTCATTACATCAGTAGACCGTGATGATTTGGACGATGGCGGTGCTCAGCACTTTGCCGAAGTCATTTTTGCCATAAGAGAGCAAAGCCCGAATACGACCATTGAAGTGCTCACACCAGATTTCTTGCGCAAAGAGAAAGCCTTGGAAGTGGTTGTTAATGCAAAGCCTGATGTGTTCAATCACAATCTGGAAACCATTGCATCGAACTATTTAACCGTGCGTCCTGGCGCAAGGTATTTTCACTCCATTCGGCTGCTTCAGCAGGTCAAAGAGATTGATCCAAACATGTTCACCAAATCCGGCATCATGGTCGGTTTGGGCGAGGAACGTAACCAAGTCCTTCAATTAATGGATGATTTGAGAACGGCGGATGTCGATTTCATCACCATTGGCCAGTATTTGCAGCCCACCAGAAAGCACCACGCCATCATCAAATTTGTCACCCCGGATGAATTTGATAGCTATAAGACAGCCGCATACTCCAAAGGCTTCCTCATGGTGTCCTCCAGCCCATTGACGCGCTCATCACACCACGCCGGTGAAGATTTCGCTGAACTACGCGCGGCCAGGGCAGCTAAGCTGCTGAATAATAACGTTTTGGCGGTTTGATTGCCTAAGTTCGAGACCACCCGCAAAGTCCACCATTCCGCCCGCCAGATGTATGATCTGGTGGCCGATATCGAATCATATCCGCAATTTGTGCCGCTGTGCCAAAGCCTGAAAATTCGGGGCAGGGAAGTGCAAAAAGACGGCAGCGAAATCTTGATTGCCGATATGACAATCGCCTATGGCCCGATCCGCGAAAGTTTTGTCACCCGTGTGGTACTGGATAAGAATAACCACAAAATATCAGCTAGTTACATCGATGGTCCGTTTAAATATCTGGATAATATTTGGCGGTTTGAAGATGCTGAAACAGGTGCTGCGCCCAGCAGTTCCAACGTGTTGTTCTCGATAGATTACGAGTTCAAATCCCGCACCCTTGGCGCGGTTATGGGCAGTATGTTTGATCGCGCTTTTAGAAAATTCTCTTCAGCTTTTGAAACTCGCGCTGACGTACTCTACGACTAAGATACTGATTCAACGGCGCTAATCACCATTTTTAACGCATCCTGCGCCGTCAATTGGCGTATCTCAGCACGCTTTAAATCACCATAATTTTGCTTGATATGAGCAAGCTCTCCCGTGCTCAGAGCGCAGCACATATGCACGGTGCCAACAGGCTTTTCCGCGCTGCCACCGCCAGGCCCGGCAACACCGGTCACCGACACCGCCACATCCGCCTCGCTATTGGCCAGCGCGCCCAGCGCCATTTCAACAGCCACGTCCTCGCTCACCGCACCTTTGAAATCGATCAATTCTTTTGCAACATCAATCATTTGGCTTTTTGCAGTGTTGGAATAGGTCACGAACCCAGCGACGAAAACGCTGGAAGACCCGGCCAAATCTGTCAGTGCCGCAGCGATCATACCGCCGGTACAGGATTCCGCGGTTGCCATCTTAAAACCGGCCTTGTTGCAGGCATCCAAGGTGGCTCTTGCCAGATTGGCCAAATCATTGTTTTCACTCATGAAATAGGCCCTTCCATCACAATACTAGCCGTTGCCATGGCGGCAATACCTTCCTCGCGCCCGGTAAAGCCCAGCTTTTCGCTGGTGGTCGCTTTCACGCTAACTCGTGCCACATCGATCCCACAAATCTGCGCAATACGCGCACGCATGGCATCGCGGTGCGGCCCGACTTTGGGTGCCTCGCAAATCAGCGTCACGTCCAAATGGGTGATTAAACCGCGATTTTCAGCCACTAGTGACACGGCATGGGCTAAAAAATGATCGGACTTCGCACCCTTCCATTTGGGATCAGAAGGCGGAAAGTGCTGTCCGATATCCCCAGCTGAAATCGCCCCCAACATCGCGTCGGTCAAGGCATGCAGCCCCACATCCGCATCGGAGTGACCTTTTAAGGATTTATGATAAGGAATTGCGATACCACACAGGATTATTTCCCGTCCTGATTCAAAGGCATGAACATCAAAACCATTGCCAACCCGCACATCCGGTAAATTCATTCTATCACCCTGATTCAAAAGCATTTTTTCTGCCAAAGCCAAATCATCTGCCCGTGTGATTTTCCAGTTATTCCGGTCACTTTCGGCAATTGTCACCGGCCCGACATAGGCGGCATAGATTGCCGCATCATCGGTAAACCGCGTTTTGCCGTCGCTCAGCGCTTTTTCATGCGCCGCTAAAACACCAGCAAATTCAAAGCCTTGCGGCGTTTGCGCGCCGTAAATCCCGTTACGATCGACCAGATGCGCAATCATGTTGGCACCGCTATCAGGATCAATCGCCACGTTTTTCAAACTGTCATGAACCGGAATCGCCGCAATCGCCCCGCCAGACTTCTCCGCCCCCGCAACAACCCCGCGAATACAATCTTCGCTAACAAATGGCCGAGCTGCATCATGTATCAAAACACAATCCCAACGCTCAGCCATGCCCTCCAAGGCCCTCAAACCCGCCAACACAGACAATTGCCGCGTTTCAGCACCATGTACGCAGGAAACACGGCTTTGCTCCTCCAGCACCGGATATAGCGCTTCGAAGTCAACCGAGGGCGGCACAACACAACAGATATGCGCCATTTCAGGSAGYTTYGAAAAYGCATCGACGGTGTGCTGAAACACGGTTTTCCCTGCAATTTCAACAAATTGCTTGGGCAGGGGCTCGCCTTCACGCATCGCCCGCGCGCCRCTGCCAGCCCCGACAATCAAGACCGCAATCCTATGAAAACCCTGGGAACTCATCGATTAACAGTCACCTTGGTACATCCGTTAACATAATCATCATTTCATAGTTTGCCTATTTTGAAGGCAATGTTATAACGTGCACAAATAATAATCACGATGCGAAAACATGCTTGAAGCAATCTCCATTGGTCGTCATCGCATAGAGCGCCCAATTTTCCTAGCACCTATGTCGGGTGTCACAGATTTACCCTTTCGCCGCCTGGCTTCACGYTATGGCGCAGGCCTCGTCGTCTCCGAAATGGTCGCCTGCGAGTCGCTTTCCACCGGAAACGCGCAAATGGTAAGCCGCATGAACGGCGAGGGCGTTGGCGTTCACGTTGTTCAGCTTGCAGGGCGCGAAGCCTACTGGATGACCGAAGGTGCCAAGATTGCCGCCGGAAATGGCGCAGATATTCTCGAYATCAACATGGGCTGTCCCTCAAAAAAGGTAACAAATGGCTATTCTGGCTCCGCATTAATGCGTGATCCAGACCACGCTTTAGGACTGATCGAGGCCACAGTTTCCGCCACTTCACTACCCGTTTGCCTGAAAATGCGACTTGGTTGGGATGAAAACAGCCTGAATGCGCCAGAAATTGCCCGCCGTGCAGAAGAGGCAGGTATTCAGCTCATCACCATACACGGCCGTACCCGCAGCCAGTTTTACAAGGGCAAAGCCGACTGGAAAGCCATCAAAAAGGTCTGTGACGCCGTTTCTATCCCGGTTATCGCCAATGGAGACCTCGTCGATTTGGCCGATGTGCGCCCCATGCTGGAGCAATCCGGTGCCAAAGGCTTGATGATTGGGCGCGGAGCCTACGGAAAACCTTGGTTTCCCGGATATATCGCCAACAAGCTGTTTCCCGATAGCCAGCAGAACGAAATTCCTGGTTTTGCGCAAAAATTAGACCTCATTTTGGAACATTATGAGGGCATTTTGGAGCATTACGGCCTACGAGTTGGCCTGCGGGCTGCGCGAAAACACCTTGGTTGGTATCTACAAGATGCGGGCATTTCGGATCGGGAAGCCCTACAGAAAATCATGTCCAGTCATGAGCCCGAGGATGTGCGCAAGCACATAAATCAGCTGTTTTCAGAACATCAGCATCTGGCAGTCGAGGGAGTTGCTTAGTGGATAACTCGAAACTCAAGCACCCAAAAGCGGTCCTGCCATTTGGTGAAGATGGGCCTATTTCGGCATCGGTCATTTTGAATGCGCTGCCGCACCCCGTGCTGTTCCTAGATACGGATATGAAGATCAAAAGCCTCAATCAGGAAGCTGAAACCTTCTTTCAATCCAGTCTCGCAGTCCTTAAAAACCGCGATTTACAGTCACTTTTGCCATTTGGTTCGCCGGTTATGGATTTGGTTCAACGGGCGTTGGACAAGAATGTCCCAGTTTTTGAATATCGGGTGCTTTTAGGCCTACCAGGACGCGTTGGTGAGCGGCGAATCGACGTCAATGTCGTGCCGATTAACGAGGATACCAAAGGCATTGTCCTGATGTTCCTTGAGCAAACCATGTCAGAGAAGCTGGATCGCCAACTTACCCACCGCGGCGCGGCAAGAACGGTGACTGGGCTAGCTGCCATGCTGGCGCACGAGATCAAAAACCCGCTTTTTGGTATTCGCGGCGCGGCACAATTGCTGGAAACCACCGCAGATGAGAATGACCGGACCCTGACCCGCCTGATATGCGATGAAACGGACCGTATTGTGCGCTTGGTCGACCGCATGGAGGTGTTTTCCGATGAACGCCCTGTGGAACGTGCGCCGGTTAATATTCACGTTGTTTTTGAGCGGGTAAAATCCATTCTGAAATCAAGTTTTGGCAAGGACATCAAGGTTTTGGAGTATTATGACCCCTCCATTCCATTCGTTTATGCCAATCACGACCAACTCATTCAGGTGTTTTTAAATCTTGTTAAAAACGCAGCCGAGGCGCTGGTAAACGTCGAAAATCCGACGATTACGCTTCGAAGCGCTTATCGGCCCGGCATTCGCTTGTCGCTGCCCGGCTCAAAAGAGCCTATGAGCCTGCCTTTGGAGTTTTGTGTCGAGGATAACGGCCATGGCATTCCGGACGATCTGATGCCCAACCTGTTTGATCCCTTTATCACAACAAAAACCAACGGAACCGGGCTTGGTCTGGCTTTGGTGGCCAAAATTATACGCGATCATGGCGGTGTCATCGATTGTGAAAGCCGTAAAGGCAACACCAGTTTTAGAATTTTGATGCCAGCATACAAAGAAACAAAGGACTGACCCGATATGGCAGGTGAAACCATCCTTGTTGCCGATGATGATGCAGCAATTCGCACGATTTTGGATCAGGCCCTGACCCGYGCMGGCTAYCGYGTTCGCCTGACGGCAACAGCTGGAACCTTGTGGAARTGGGCCAGCCAAGGSGAGGGCGATCTGATCATCACAGATGTGGTGATGCCGGAYGAAAACGCCTTTAATCTCATTCCGAGGATAAAAAACATACGTCCCGGCCTGCCCATTTTGGTGATGAGCGCGCAAAACACTTTTATGACAGCCATTACCGCMAGTGAGCGCGGKGCYTAYGATTATNTGCCCAAACCYTTTGATTTGCGGGAGATGGTGACCATYATTGGTCGSGCRCTATCTGAGCGYAAYGTRAAAAACCTGCCTAARCCGGCAGAACAATCAACCGAAGATATTCCCCTAGTGGGGCGCTCTGCTGCAATGCAGGAAATCTACCGGGTTTTGGCTCGGTTGATGCAAAATAACCTCACYGTWTTGATTGAGGGCGAATCTGGCACCGGYAARGAGCTGGTTGCACGYGCATTGCATGACTATGGCAAGAGAAAATCTGGCCCTTTTGTTGCCATTAACATGGCAGCAATTCCGCGCGAGCTGATTGAAGCCGAGCTGTTTGGTTATGAAAAAGGCGCCTTTACCGGCGCAACAAACCGGGGCAGTGGGCGTTTTGAGCAAGCCGAGGGCGGCACGCTTTTCCTGGATGAAATTGGTGACATGCCAATGGATGCGCAAACTCGGCTTTTGCGGGTGCTTCAACAGGGTGAATACATGACGGTTGGCGGGCGCAGGTCCATCAAAACCGATGTTCGTATCATCGCGGCAACCAACAAAGACCTGCATTCGCTGATTGGTGAAGGGCGTTTCCGCGAAGATTTGTACTATCGTCTCAACGTTATTCCCATTCGTTTGCCACCATTGCGTGATCGGCTGGATGATATTGATGATCTCGTGCGGCATTTCTTCGCCATTGCAGCCAAGGAGGGCCTTGGGTCAAAGCAGATCGATGGCGCGGCTCTAGCGCGCATGCGGCAGCATTCATGGCCCGGTAATGTGCGGGAACTGGAAAATGTCGTTCGCCGACTGGCGGCTCTCTACCCACAGGACGTGATTACCAAGAGTATCGCCGATCACGAACTGGAAAAAGCCACAATCAGCACGGTAGATGACAACAGCACAACACCAACCCAGAGCCTGTCTCTCATCGTCGAAGCGCTTGTAAAAGATGCGCTTTCGGGAACAGCTGAAAAGCCGACCCAGCATTTATATCAAGATATTCTCCACCAAATGGAAAAACCTTTGATTAGCTCAACACTGGCCTATACCGGCGGTAACCAGATAAAAGCCTCCGAGATTTTGGGTTTGAACCGGAATACTTTGAGGAAAAAGATCAAGGAATTGAACTTACAGGTCTATAAATCCAATTAATTGCTGCAAATACGGCCACGAAAGACATTGAATAAGCCCGCTTTCATTGTGCCGCTCGACGAACGGTACTCTGTAGGGCTAAAATAGGCGATCCATTTTCGAACGACAGCGACTCATTCATTTTTTATGACGCACAGCGATATTCCACTTGAGGCAGCGAACAACATGCCTAAGCCAGAGCAATCCGCGCCCGCGATAGCTGTTGAAACAACAAGCGATCGATCTCGTATTGTACGAATTATTGGCTTTGTGACAGCCCTGGCCGCAATGGTATCTGCGGCGGTCTCATTTGCTGTTCTCATGGGGTTCACATCGATAGAGCCCGATCAACATGCGGTGCGAATCGCGGTGATTGTCAATGGAGCTCTCATTTCCATTCTGGTCGGTGCAATCTTGTGGGAAATTGTCATCATTGCCAACGCAAGGCGAAACCGGCGCGCCGCATCTCGTTTGCATATTCGTGTCGTGGCATTGTTCAGCCTAGTTGCGGTCGCCCCGGCTATTTTGGTGGCCATCGTTGCTGGTATTACCCTGGATCGTGGATTGGATCGCTGGTTCGATTCGCGCACAAAAGAGATCGTCAACACCTCCAGATCTGTGGCTCAGGCCTATATTCAGGAGCATACGCGGATTTTGGCCAATGATATCATTTCCATATCCGGTGATTTTGAGCGAGCTGGCACCAATTTGTCATTCGACAAGGAACGGGTCAGGGCATACCTCACTACTCAGGCTCGGTTGAGACGTTTAACGGCCATTTTGCTGTTGGATGCCAAAGGTAACGTCATAGCCAGAAGCCCCGGCCCAGAAACCTCCAAATTACCGATCCCGTCACAATTCGCGCTGCGCAGCCTGACAACCGACGAAGTCGCGCTGCAAAACCGAGGATTTTCCAATGTGGCGGGCGCTGCCATCAAGCTCGGCTCCTATGAGGAAGATACCTATTTGTATCTGGCAAAGGCGCTTAATCCCAAAGTGTTGGAATATGTGCTGCTGGTGAATGAGCGTGCTGCTGAATATAGACGCCTGGAGCAATCACGCCTTGAAGTTCAACTGGCATTTGGCCTGCTCTATATAGGTATTGCTCTCATTGTTCTCATTTCTGCGATCTGGATTGGCATTAATTTCGCCAACCGTCTGGTCGCACCTATCCGCCGTTTGATGACAGCCGCGAGCGAGATCTCGACCGGAAATTTGAGTGTTTCTGTGCCCTGGAACAAGCATGAAGGGGATTTGGGAGAGCTTTCGCAAACATTCAACACGATGACCGAACAGCTGAGAAATCAGCGTGATGACCTTATTTTGGCCAAAGATCAGATGGATGAACGTCGTCGTTTTAATGAGGCGGTTTTGGCAGGGGTTACGGCTGGCGTGTTGGGTATTGAACCAAATGGCAATATTAGTTTGGCCAATATTTCCGCACTCAGGATTTTGGGCGCGGACCAAGAGAACTTGCTGAATCAAAACGTCGTTGATGCCATTCCCGAGTTGGAATCAATTGTGAAAACGGCGCTTGAGCAACAACGTCCGTTGATCCAAGATCARGTGACATTAAAGCGCAAGGGYGAGGAAAGAACCTTGAATGTGCGTATCACTATGGAGCAATCTGATGAGAAGGATCATCGTTTCGTCATCACTTTGGACGAGATCACAGATTTGATTTCGGCCCAAAGRCGCTCTGCCTGGGCTGATGTYGCGCGGCGTATYGCCCATGARATYAAAAAYCCRCTGACCCCTATTCAGCTTTCYGCCGAGCGYCTGCAAAGGCGYTATGGCAAYAAGYTGGAATCAGATCGCGAAGTTTTTGATCAATGCACAGCAACCATYGTGCGGCAGGTCGGCGATATCGGCAGAATGGTCGATGAATTCGCTTCCTTTGCACGGATGCCACAGCCGGTTATGGCCGAACGCAATTTAACAGATGCCATAAAGGAAGCCGTATTTCTGCAAGAGGTTGCCAACCCTGATATCAAATTTGACCTCAATCTGCCTGATAAGCCAATGCTTGGGTATTTTGATCACAGGCTGATCTCGCAAGCTTTTACCAACCTGGTTAAAAATGCCACGGAGRGTATCRSYGCAMTYGASASCWCCGAAARCCGWGCWGGAAAAATWACSGTCAATGCCACTCAAGAYGAGGATTGGTTCAACATCCAAATCATTGACAATGGCATTGGATTTCCAAAAGAAAATCGCAGTAAACTGCTAGAGCCCTATATGACCACYCGMGACAAGGGRACRGGKCTGGGMCTGGCAATAGTCAGAAAAATCTTTGAGGAACATGGTGGTACTATCATCCTTCAAGATGCTCCGGAAATTGATAACACCGAAAACAMGGGTGCTATGGTGAGYGTGAAGCTTCCCATTGTCGCTAAAAACAACACTTCAGATGCAGTAGAACCAGAATAACAAATATGGCCTCAGATATTCTCATAGTTGATGACGAAGCAGACATTCGCGAGCTCGTTGCTGGAATTCTCGAAGACGAGGGTTATGAAGTGCGTACCGCGCATGACAGCGACAGCGCGCTTTCCGTCATCAATGACCGCCGCCCACGCTTGATATTTCTTGATATTTGGTTGCAAGGCAGCAAACTTGATGGCTTAGCACTTCTCGATGTTATCAAGGAGCAGCACCCCGAACTCGCTGTTGTTGTGATTTCTGGACACGGYAATATCGAAACAGCAGTGTCAGCCATTCGGCGCGGTGCTTACGACTATATTGAAAAGCCGTTCAAGGCTGATCGTTTAGTGCTCATCGCTGAACGTGCGCTGGAAAATGCCAAGCTTAAAAAACAAATCGAAGAGCTGGTCGAAAAAAGCGTTGATTCCTCTGAATTAATTGGAGAATCGACCGCCATTGTTCAATTGCGCAGCACAATCGAAAAGGTAGCTCCAACCAACAGCCGTATCATGATCATCGGCGCGACGGGTTCTGGCAAAGAGCTTGTTGCACGTTCTGTCCACGAACATTCTCAGCGCAGCAGCGGCCCATTTGTTACCTTGAGCGCTTCCACTTTGTCTGAGGATATGATGGATGTGGCGTTGTTTGGTTCTGAGGAAGACACCAAATGGGGCCGACGTGTCGGTGCCTTGGAAGAGGCTCATGGCGGAACATTATATCTTGATGAAGTTTCAGACATGCCGAAACAGACACAGGAAAAAATGCTGCGTGTTTTGGTGCAACAGGATTTTTACCGGGTAGGAGGGGCAAACAAGGTCAAAATCAATGTACGCATTCTCTCTTCCACAACGCGCAATTTGGAAGAAGAGATTAGCAAAGGCAATTTTCGGGAAGATTTATTCCACCGCCTAGCAGTGGTGCCGATGAAAGTGCCTTCCCTGTCGGAGCGGCGCGAAGATATTCCATTGCTGGTGGAGCATTTTATCCAGCAAATCTCCGCTTCTGCCGGAATTCAGCCAAAAAAACTTGAACCAGATGCATTTGCGGTACTCCAAGCACACCCTTGGCCAGGAAATACACGGCAGCTGCGGAACAATCTGGAGCGATTGCTGATCCTGACTCAAGATGATGAAAACGCCACTCTTTCTGCGGACCTTTTACCCAAAGAAATTGGCGAAATGCTGCCATCCGCGACTGGATCAGGCAAAGAGGGCGAACATTTGATGTCGCTTCCTCTGAGAGAAGCTCGCGAAATGTTTGAAAGAGAATATTTGACGGCACAAATTGCCCGTTTTGGTGGAAATATCTCCAAAACCTCCGAATTTGTTGGCATGGAGCGCTCTGCTCTGCACCGGAAATTAAAATCTCTGGGCGTGCACTAACGATCAAGGGACAATTCGTATTCCGTCAAAATTGTTGTATAGGTCTGGAAAATTGGCTATTTCCTRGCTATTGGACTTAACTAAAGTTATGGCGCTATTGCGCTTGGCACGTAACCCAGCCATTTGGCAATGTGGGACGCCTAGCATGCACAACAAATTGAAGGCTAGACCGATATGAAAGTTGTAGTGTGTGGCGCTGGCCAGGTTGGATATGGCATTGCGGAACGTTTGTCTTCAGAACAAAATGACGTTTCTGTCATCGACAATTCTCCTAGCCTTATTCAGGCGGTCCGGGATCATTTGGATGTTCGCGGAATTGTGGGACACGGTGCGCATCCAGACGTTCTTGCGCAGGCAGGCGTTGATGAAGCCGATATGATCATCGCGGTTACATTACAYGATGAAGTCAACATGGTGGCCTGCCAAGTCGCCCATTCTCTTTTTAATGTACCAACAAAAGTCGCTCGTATTCGATCGCAAAACTATCTGAAATCATATTATTCAGACTTATTTTCTCGCGATCACATGCCAATTGATGTCATCATTTCACCGGAAATAGAAGTCGGCGAAATGGTGCTTCGCCGTCTGGCGCTTCCCGGTGCTTTTGACACAATTGAATTTGTAGACGGGCAGATTACGACGCTCGGTATATTTTGTGAGGACGATTGTCCTGTTGTTGATACACCGCTCAAACAGCTCAGCGAATTGTTTCCGGACTTGAGTGCTGTTGTGGTGGGCATTCTGCGCGATGGTGAGCTGTTCATACCAGGATCAGATGATTCCATGCTGTATGGCGACCAAGTCTATGTCGTTACACAGACAGATAGGGTCAAGCGGACACTCTCCATCTTTGGGCACGAAGAACAGGAAGCCACTCGGGTGGTCTTGGCAGGTGGCGGAAATATCGGCCTTTATGTTGCTAAAAACCTGGAAGAGCGACACTCAAAAATCAAAGTCAAAATTATCGAGCGCTCCCGCGAAAGAGCCATTAATATTGCTGATGAGTTAAAAAGATCCGTCGTACTGCATGGCGACGCGCTGGATCAGGAAATTTTGCGCGAAGCGGAAATTCAGGATGTTGATACGCTTGTCACCCTGACAAACAATGACGAAGTAAATGTCCTTGCAAGCGTTATGGCCAAGCGGATGGGGTGTCGTCGAACATTGAGTTTGCTCAACAACACCAGCTATCCAGCATTTACCCAATCACTGGGTATTGATGCTCACATTAATCCACGCATCGTGACGCTTTCAAAAATACTGCAGCATGTGCGGCGAGGCAGAATTAAAGGGGTTTACCCAGTACACGATGGCAAGGCTGAAGTTATTGAAGCCGAGGCGCTTGATACTTCGCCACTCGTTGGAAAGCCACTACGCGAGCTTGAACTGCCTGTTGGAATTCGGATTGGCGCTGTTGTGCGCGATGGGGTTTATATCCGCCCCGACGGAGATACAAAAATACGAGCCCATGACCGTGTCGTCATCTTTGCGCTTGGTGAATATGTGCGCCAGGTTGAGCAAATGTTCCGCGTAAGTCTAGACTTTTTCTAGGGCAAAAATGGTAGTTGGCCTCCTTGTTCTTGCTGTAATTTTGGGTTCTGTTGCTGTCACGTTGATAGCTCCGATCATGATAGCGCTGTATTTCGATGAAATTCAGCTCGCTATTCTATTCGGCGCAACGGCAGCAGCTTATGCATTTACATCTTCAGCCCTTTATTTGACACTGAGAGGCACAGAGCGAGGCCTCAAGCGCATACAATCCTTTGAGCTTCTAACCCTGAGCTGGATGCTTTTGTGGATTAGCGGATCGCTGCCTCTATTTTTTGCGTTCAATCTTGATATTGGCAACGCGCTATTTGAAACAATTTCGGCAATATCCACCTCGAATGCTTCCCTCATTGAGGGCCGCGAAGAACTTCCAAGGTCTGCATTATTTTGGCGAATCCAGCTCCAGTGGCTTGGCGGGCTTTTGACCCTGCTTTCGCTGGTAATAGTGCTCGCACCTGCAGGCGTCGGCGGCCTGCCGAAACGGCAAATTGCCCTGTTGGAAAGTGTTGGATTTGGTGGAGGGAGCCGTGTCGTCAAAGCTTGCCTAAATGTTGTGACGGCCTACACCACCGTATCCGTGCTATGCGCAACCGCATTGTTTATCAGCGGTGTGCCGCTGTTTGATAGTTTGTGCCTTGCTGCCGGGGCTGTTTCTACTGGAGGTTTCTCTCCAATCAGCGCTGATTTGAACACGTATGAATCTGTTGGTCTCTACCCAATACTAACAATTTTTATGTTCATCGGAGCTACAAGTATTTTATGGCAGCGGATGTTTATTGTCCGCAGATGGCATTTGGTACTGGAACACCGGGAAAGCTACTTTCTTCTAGCGGGTTGCTTTGCGCTGGCCATTGTTTTTGGCATTATCGCAATAATTTCCTCTCGCTCAAATTCGCAGTTCGTTGACGTTATGGCTATTGCAATGGATGCGTTATTCATGGCTGTGTCTTTAATTTCGACAACTGGATACCAATGGTCCAATGATGTGCAACAGCACATAGATCCTGTCATCATTATTGCAGTGGTTCTCATTGGCGGTGGGACATTTTCGACTGCGGGTGGGATAAAGTTTTACAGATTTGGTCGAATGCTTGTTCAGTCAATAAATGAACTCAACAGACTGGTGTTCCCACATAGTATTCAACGAAGCATATACAATCGGGCCAACGATGAAATTGCCCAACTAAAGGCTCTATGGAGTTTCTTGGTCGTGGCGATGCTCATAATATGGGTCTGTACTGCGGCACTTGCCTTTGATGGCATTCCTTTTGACGGCAGTCTTATTGCCTCAATCGCCTCTTTTTCCAGCATTGGGAGCATATATGACCCCAGTGCTGCCGGCGGCGAAAACTGGCTTAGCTATGCTGAAATGGCACCCTTGTCTAAAATTGCTGTTGGTGTAACCATGTTTCTAGGTAGGATCGAAATTCTTGCCTTTCTAGCATTATTCAACATCACCTACTGGAAGACGAGATAAGGCAAAATATGGGGCGCATTTCTTACGTAAATGGCAGGTATGTTGATCACTGCCGTGCGAGCGTTCACATCGAAGATCGTGGATACCAGTTTGCGGACGGTATCTATGAGGTTATCGAAGTCTTGGCTGGGAAATTGGTGGATGAGTCCAGACATGTAACGCGACTTGCTCGCTCGCTATCAGAATTGCAAATTGCCAAGCTAATGACAGATCATTGTATCGGTATCATTTGCCGCGAAATCATTGCCCGGAATAAATTGATCAATGGCTTTGTGTATTTGCAAATCACCCGGGGGGTAGCACCGCGTAACCATCTATTTCCCACAGGCAATACCAAACCAGCTTTTGTTGTAACCGCAACCTCCGTCAATCCAGAAAAATCTGAGAATACCGCAAAAATTGGCGTGGCTGTWGTCTCACTCCCTGATAATCGCTGGGACCGAGTAGATATCAAATCCACGTCTCTCTTGCCCAATGTTTTGGCCAAACAATTTGCAAAAGATAACGGCGCAGCAGAAGCTTGGTTYGTCGATTCAGCAGGATATGTAACAGAGGGYTCCTCGACAAACGCATGGATTGTAAGCAAAGATGGTGTTTTGATTACCAGACCTGCAAAACTTGGTATATTACGCGGCATCACGAGAGAAACTGTTATAGACTTGGCGGCACGAGAAGGACTAAAAGTCGAAGAGCGAGCCTTTACCGTTGAAGAAGCCCAAAATGCTAGAGAGGCATTCATAACGGCMGCAACGACRCTGGTAATGCCCGTGGTCACAATCGATGGTCAAACCGTTGCAAATGGATCACCGGGAAGTATTGCATTGAATTTACGCGAACAATTTCATACCCAGTCTAAACTAACGTAATTACCAAGAAGAGCCTCCAAACCCAAGGGACAAGAGATGGCCGAACGTACCCAAAACCTACAGGACGCATTTCTTAATAACGTCCGGAAAAACAAAACYACTCTCACAATTTTTCTWGTGAATGGMGTCAAGCTGCAAGGTATTGTAACTTGGTTTGATAATTTTTGTGTTCTACTCAGACGAGATGGGCATTCCCAGCTRGTTTATAAGCACGCAATTTCAACAATTATGCCCGCGCAACCCATTCAGTTGTTTGAGGCCGAAGAAAGCGACGAAGTCGATTGAACGAATTGGATAAGCCKARGCGTAAAAGCACTGATCTTCACAAGACAGA
The DNA here is from genome assembly GCA_002746425.1 of Hyphomicrobiales bacterium. Lineage (GTDB taxonomy): Bacteria > Pseudomonadota > Alphaproteobacteria > Rhizobiales. The sequence goes on from NVXB01000066.1 coordinate 23,960, forward strand.
GCACGYAGGCACYAGGTGYGCTGTCATTGTGCCTTTATTGACRGGAARCGCCGCACGAAAAGAATCTCTGCAAACTTTGCGGTCTGATCAATCYAGAATCGATGARGCAATMGGGTTGGCAAACGCTCTATCCGACCTCGATGTTGTTTTTGTCGATCACTTTCCATTGCGGAARATCCGACCTGCGACATTGATCGGGCAGGGGAAGCTGGAAGAAATCAAGCGATCTACCAAAGAAAACAAGGTTGAATTGCTGATCATTGATCAGGCGATCTCTCCCATTCAGCAACGYAATCTTGAAAAAGARCTGCAACTYAAAGTCTTGGACCGRACWGGYYTGATTCTKGARATMTTTGGCGARMGGGCTCAAACAAAAGAAGGCAGTTTGCAAGTTGAGCTTGCACATCTGAATTACCAGAAAAGCAGGTTAGTACGCAGCTGGACGCATTTGGAGCGTCAAAGAGGTGGCGTCGGCTTTCTTGGCGGCCCTGGCGAAACCCAGATTGAATCTGATCGGCGCATGTTGCAGCAGAAAATCAAGCGCTTGGAATTGGCGCTTGAGGACGTCAAACGAACCAGAAATCTACATCGCCAAAACCGTAAGAGAAAACCTCATCCCATTATTGCTCTGGTTGGTTATACCAATGCCGGAAAATCAACGCTGTTCAACAAGATTACGGGCGCAAATGTGATGTCTGAGGACGTGTTATTTGCAACATTGGACCCAACACTCCGTACAGTTGCATTACCCCATGGCGAAACAATAATMYTGTCCGATACYGTTGGCTTTGTATCCCAGCTRCCGCATGGCCTGGTTGCTGCTTTTAGGGCCACATTGGAGGAAGTGATCGAAGCCGATCTGATCCTCCATGTAAGAGACATAGCTTCTCCAGACAGCGAAGCGCAGTCTGAGGATGTCAAATCAATCCTKAGAAGCATTAATGTCGATCCAGACGATACAGACCGCGTGATTGAKATCTGGAATAAAATCGACATGTTGCCAGCAGACAGCAAGAGGCTGRAAAGTACATCAGRCGATCTRTCTGTAAATATAGAACATTTYCCAGTTTCAGCCATAAAAGGAACCGGTATTAGTGCTTTGATAGAGAATATTGAAACCCGCTTATCGCGCTCCCGAAAATCCTATTCCTTAAAAATCCCTCTTCAGGGCTTATCAAAGTTGCACTGGTTTTATGACAACGCAGAGGTCACAAAAAGAATCGAAAACCATGAGGATGGGTCCGTGGAGTTAGAAGTTCGGATAGATCAGAAGTTTTCTGATGATTTCCGCAACAGGTTCTCTAGCTACATTCATAACTGAAGGTTGATATCCGCTATTTTCATATGTCTGCGTAGCTTCACACCGCATTTACAATTCAGGGTATCTTATCCAACAACGCCTTTAGCGCGAGCCCATAATTCTTCCATTTCATCCAAAGCCGCGTCTTTCATTCTGCCACCATTAGACTGAATTTCGTTTTCCAAATAACCAAACCTACGCACGAATTTTGAATTTGTCTTGCGCAGCGCATCCTCTGGGTCGATGCCAATATGGCGGGCCATGTTCACGATTGAAAATATAAAATCACCTAATTCC
>NVXB01000067.1 GCA_002746425.1 Hyphomicrobiales bacterium
TCCGCCGCGCTTAGCAAACCATCGGCAAAGGGGAAGAAGGCGTCAGAGGCGACAACAGAGCCTTTGGTCAGCGGTTCTGCAGCGCCTGTTGCATCGGCCACATCCTGCGCTTTGCGCGCGGCAATGCGGGTGGAATCCACCCGGCTCATCTGCCCTGCGCCAATGCCAACCGTCGCGCCGTTTTTGGCATAGACAATGGCGTTGGATTTAACGTGTTTGGCGATGGTGAAGGCAAACCGTAGATCGCGCAATTCCTGCTCGCTTGGCGCGCGCTTGGTGACAATTTTTAATTCCAAATCTTGCGCGTTGACCGTATCGCGGCTTTGCACCAGCAAGCCACCAGCAACCGTTTTGATAATCTGCCCCGGTGCCCGAGTATCAGCCAAACCACCAGTTTCCAGCACACGAATGTTTGGTTTCTTAGCCAATAATGCGCGCGCAGCATCATCAATTTTTGGCGCGATGATAACTTCGGTAAAGACTTTTAGAATTTCCTCCGCCAGCTCTGCGGTAAGGGTCTGGTTGAGCGCGACGATACCGCCAAAGGCAGAAACCGGATCGCAGGCCAACGCATGGCGGTAAGCATCCATCAGGTTGGCACCCGTGGCCACACCGCACGGATTGGCGTGTTTGATGATGGCGATAGCGGATGTCGCATTGGCGTCAAATTCACTGACCAGCTCAAAAGCCGCGTCGGTGTCGTTGATGTTGTTATACGACAAGGCTTTGCCCTGCAGGGTAACAGCCGTTGCAACGCCCTTGCGGGCTTCATCATTGAGATAGAACGCGGCTTCCTGATGTGGGTTTTCACCGTAGCGCAGGGAAAGGTGGCGTGTGCCACCAAAAGCGCGCTGGGGGCCAAGTTCATTGCCCAGCTGACCGGCGAACCATGTGCTGATGGCAGCGTCATAGCGCGCGGTGCGGGCATAGGCGCGCGCGGCAAAGTTTTTGCGGACGTCAAGCGTCAAGCCGCCCTTGGCTTCCACCGCCGCCGCAACCTCGTCATAATCTGCAACATCGGTGACGATGGTGACGTAGCCGTGATTTTTGGCAGCAGCGCGAATCATTGCCGGGCCACCAATATCAATGTTTTCAACGGAGTTGGCGTAATCTGCGCCAGCGGCAACAGTTTTTTCAAATGGATAAAGATTGACCACCACCAGATCGATCGGCGAAATGCCGTGCTCTTTCATAGCCGCCTTGTGCTCTTCATCATCGCGCAGGGCAAGCAGCGCGCCGTGAACCGATGGATGCAACGTTTTGACCCGGCCATCCATGATTTCTGGAAAATTGGTGATGGAAGAAATATCGCGCACGGCAATGCCTGCATCCGATATCGCCTTAAAGGTGCCGCCAGTGGAAATCAGCGCGACGCCCTGATCATGAAGCTTTTGAGCAAACGGGATCAGACCGGACTTATCGGATACCGACAAGAGGGCCGTTTTAATCAAATTGATATCTGGAAAGTTGATTGCTTTGGCAACGGGCGCAGACATGGCAAAGACTCGCTAAAGTTTTGGGGGCTGGATTGCGCCTTGCTTAAGACAGCAAAACGCATCTGCCAACCTGAACCTTGCCGAATTAGACTTAATGATCGGGTTTTTCGGCCTCAGCAGCCTGTTCTTCAGCATCCAGCCGTTGGGCTTCCACCAAATCAACATCTGATAGCGGGCGGGACCGCGAGCTGCCCGCTTGCACAAACGACCAGGTGACAGAACTCATCTGCGATGCATTGCCGTAAATCACGATCTGTTCGCTGCGCCGATGCCCGAATGTTGCGGACATATAAATGCTTTCTTCCAGCACCAGCTCGACACCCGGTGTGGCTTCAAATTCCCAGGCTTCTCCATTTGGCAAAGCCAGGAACACGCTTTCGCCGCCCGCCGCCATGCTGGTGGAAACGGTGGGATGGATATGGAAGCGAATGGCGAACTCGTCATAGCCCCGCACCGGCAAGCCGACCAGCGTATCGATGCCGAACAGGCTTTTGCCATCCTGCTCTAAAATCAAGGTGCGCTCATGCACCACACCAAATGATGCGGCATAACCATCATGGCTCATGACCAGCTCATGGCCGCGCGCATTATCAAAAATGCTGGAGCGCACATCTTCAGGTCCGGAAACCATCACAGGGCCCAGCCATTTTTCCGCGCTGGTGCCAGCAACAAAGCGCGCCGATGAGGTGTCGTTCATGACCAATGTGCTGTGCGCAGCGGTGGCGCGGGTCAATTGTGCCCAGTCCTTCATGTGCTCAGGCGGCGCGCCGCAATTGGTAATGATGCGCTGACGATTGCTGGAAAATTCAAACGACAATGTGCCGGCATGGGCGCTTTGGCTCATGCGAATGGGCGGCGCTGCACCGGTATCGGCGATGATGGTGGTGTTGCCCGCTTCCATGCGGCAATAGCCGGTATATTTGGCTTCCAGCACCGGCTTGCCGCGCGCATCATCATAGGCGAGCAGCGTTGCAATCAAGTCGGACTGAGTGCCGCCCATACCGTTGAAATGCGCAAATGCCCCGTCGCTGTGGCGGTAAAACCGCAGCATCGGCATCATACGATCAATCGCCGTCATAACCGCCTTGGTTGGCTCCAGCCCGCGCGCCGTAAACGCTTGGCGCAGAGGCAGCAAATCGGTGAGAATATCAACAATAGCGCCCGGCGAGCGGCTGACATGGCCACCATCGGGCAATATCTGGAAATTCAATTCCTCATCCAGACGCCTTGCACTGGAACGGGTATAGCGTTTTTGCCCGGACAGCGACAACGTTGCCGAGGCCAGTGCGATTGCGGCTTTAAGCCGTGATTTTCCGGGCGGTAAATTGGGCATGATCCGGCGCAAATAACGCACCTGACGGTTCATGGATTTTAAAAACGCATTATAAAATGTCTGGTCGCTGTCCTGCAAAACCAGAGGAGATTGCGCCAGCCAGGCAATGATCCGGGTTGAGACAATATCTGGCTCCCAGGCCAGATCATCCCACTTGCCATTGACCATAATCCAGTCTTCGACCAAATCGCGGGCGATACGCCGCGCCGTAGCGTTTTCGACAATTTTCAAATGGCGCAGCCAGCCAAAACCGTTCAACTCGCGCAGCCATTCCTGACTTGGCGGCATGGCATCAAACGGCGAATGATCGATCGCCTCAATCACCTGCCCGGCAAAAACAAATGTACCGGCCATCAACTCATTGGCGATGGTGGGGTCAGCGGTGCGCAAATCCGGCGGTGCGATCAGCAGGCGTTCCGGGGTCGGCCCGGCATAACGCCAACGATACAAGACGCTGGAATGGAAATTGCGCATCATGGTGTGGAAAGCCGCGCGCGCGATAACGCCGGTCAGTTTCACCTGTCCGCCTACAGCCCCTGGAAGTTTTACTTCCACCAATTTGCGCGCGTCTGGCACCCGCGGATATCCTCAATAATAAATGTCTCGGCTTACATAAACCGAATCGATGCTTAGTCTAGTTGCGCTTCAGCCGTATTGCAAAAAAGCCATCAACAACCGGATCATTGTCTGGGGTGCTTCTAAAGATACCCTCACCTACGGTCAACGGTGCATTAAGTGCAACCTCATTTGGCGTTATAGGTACAATTGACAGGGGCAGCTCGGCCAGAACGCCGCTGATATGATCTTCGCCCTCTGCTTTAAGCAGTGAACAAGTGCAAAAAACCAGGATACCGCCCGGTTTTAACAGCGTTGCAGCCTTGGTCAGCATGGATTGTTGCAGGGCAACCAGTTCCTTGATTTGCGCCCGTGTTTTTAACCAGGGCACATCGGGATGGCGGCGAATGGTGCCGGTAGCCGAACATGGCGCATCCAGCAAAATCGCATCAAACAACTCATCAGGCTGATAGGATAGAAGATCAGCGGTTTCCACCTCAACCGTTAATTTGAGCCGAGTCATGTTTTCTTTGAGGCGCACAAGGCGCTGGCTGGAAACATCAAGCGCAGTCACAGCGGCACCAGCTGCCGCCAATTGCGCGGTTTTACCGCCCGGCGCAGCGCAGGCATCCAGCACCCGCGCGCCAGCAATATCACGTGTTTCAGCCAAGCCGCTTAGCAATACTTCAGCGGGCACGACGGCGGCGGCATCTTGTACCCACCATTCGCCATCTGCAAAGCCATCTAATTCCTGAACTTTGGTGTGCCCTTTAATACCCTTGGACAGGCGCACAGTGGATTTACCAATCACCGTACCGCCAAGGCGTTTGGCCCAYGCAGCGRCATTATCCTTTACCGTGATATCCAGTGCAGCTTCGTTAATCTGCGCGGCCATAATRGCCTTGGTTTTTTCAACGCCGAAATCCTGCTCCCAAATCTCGCGCAASCATTGCGGYGCGTTGAGCGATGGATCGGGCTTAAAATTGGCCTGATCGCGCAARGTGGAGCGCARCACGCCATTGACCAAAGGTTTGAAATGTTTGSCRTCYGTATCYGCYSCMGCRCAATCCACCGCCAGCGATACGGCAGCATGATCYGCCACTTCCATGAACAGKATTTGCGCCAATGCGGCATGYAAGATGGGCTTAAGCACAGGCGCACGATGCGGCAATCTGCCGGTRAGGCGTGATTTCAGCTCCTGCTCAATTTCGCCTTTATGGCGAATGGCYGTWGARGCRATWGCKCGGGCCAAGGCACGATCATGCTGGGCATCAWGAGCGGTAMAACCGGTGCTGGCATCTTCCAACACRGCATCCARCGGACGGCCATCGCCATTAAAAGCGCCGTGCACACCCTGAATGAGATTGGCGGCAACCTGGCGCGCGCGCAATCCAGAAGTGTTGCGCTTACCAGGCCTTTGGCCTTTACCACCCTGTTTATTGTTTGGCTTGTTACGCCGGGGTGATGGTTTGGCACCCTGATTGCTGTCACTCATCTGCTTATCCCCATGGCCCGGATTGCTCATCGCCACCCGCGCTTTCTTCAAATTCATTGCCAGTCCATTGCCGTTCCAGCTCTTCTAAAGCTGCAATCCGGTTTGCCGTATCAGGATGGGTGGAAAACARTCCATCCATACCTTTGCCCGACAGCGGATTGATAATAAACATATGCGCCGTGGCYGGATAGCGYTCYGCATCCAGATTTTCGTGAGCCTGCACGCCTCCCGCCACTTTGGAAAGCGCCGACGCCAACCACAATGGATGGTCACAAATTTCTGCACCGCGCCTGTCTGCCGCATATTCTCGGGTGCGGCTAATRGCCATTTGCACCAGCGCTGCCGCCATTGGCGCAAGAATAGCCACTGCAATAGTTCCGATAATGCCCATRCCGCGCTCGCGATTRCCGCCAAAGAACARGCCGAAATTGGCAATCATCGAAATCGCRCCGGCGATCGTCGCRGTGAYCGTCATGATCAGCGTATCGCGGTTTTGWATRTGMGCCARCTCATGCGCCATCACACCGGCRACCTCTTCYGGYTCMAGYAATTCCARCAGGCCRGTRCTGGCCGCAACMGCCGCATTTTCYGGRTTTCGTCCRGTRGCAAARGCGTTGGGYTGAGGRTTRTCRATCAGGTARAYCGCWGGCATYGGCAAATCAGCRGCCTCTGCCAARCCGCGCACAATGRCGTAATATTCMGGCGCRTTTTCYTCATCRACCTCRACRGCRCGRTGCATGCGCAGCACCATCTGGTCGGAGCGCCAATAGCTGAACACATTCATCGCCAGCGCAATGACAAACGCGATGATCGCGCCGCCCGTGCCGCCCAGCAGATAGCCGATGCCCATAAACAGAGCCGTCAAGCCTGCCAGCAGCAGCGCAGTTTTGGTGTAATTCATCTGTGTCGAACCCCGGAGGAACTTTTGATTGGCATCACGCAGCCTAGAAAACRAACATTTTTTAAAAACTGGGTGGGCAATTGTGGCTTTGCAAGTGCCTTTCGCGCGCTTATATCAACTCCTATGAGCGATGAGACCCCAAAAAACCAGCAAATTCCAATAAAACAGCTTTCGCCTGCCGCTAAGCGCGCATTGGCAGAGGCGGAAGAGCGGCGCAAAATAGCCGCAAAAGCCAAACCTGTGCCCACAGAAATTGATGGCCGCGGCGGCGAAGACCCAGCGCGCTATGGCGATTGGGAAGTCAACGGCAGAGCCATCGACTTTTGACAGGCTAAATCTGAATACAAAAATGCCCGCGCAACTTTTATCACGCGGGCATCCTTAAACATTTTGTCGAATTTTATTTAACGGCCCGGTTGGCAATCAAATCTTCGACCACCGATGGATCGGCCAAGGTTGATGTATCCCCTAAAGAATCGGTTTCATTCTCGGCGATTTTGCGCAAGATACGGCGCATGATTTTGCCGGAACGGGTTTTGGGAAGACCCGGCGCCCATTGCACCACATCAGGTTTGGCGATGGGGCCAATTTCCTTGCGAACCCAGTTTTGCAACTCAACGCGCAGCTCATCGGATGGCTCATCCCCTTCCATCAGCGTGACATAGCAATAAATGCCCTGCCCCTTGATGGGATGCGGATAACCAACCACAGCAGCTTCCGAAACTTTCGGGTGCGCGACCAGCGATGATTCAACTTCGGCTGTTCCCATGCGATGGCCCGACACATTGATCACATCATCGACACGGCCAGTGATCCAGTAATAACCATCTTCATCGCGGCGACAGCCATCGCCGGAGAAATAGTAGCCTTTGTAATCACTGAAATAGGTTTTGACGAAACGATCATGATCGCCCCACACAGTGCGCATTTGCCCCGGCCAGGAATCTTTGATGGCCAAAATACCTTCGGCAACGGTGTCTGTCTGCTCAACGCCGGTTTGCGGATCGAGAATAACCGGCTGCACGCCAAAGAACGGCCGTGTCGCAGAACCAGGTTTTAGATCAGTTGCACCAGGCAACGGCGTGATCAAAATGCCGCCGGTTTCGGTTTGCCACCAGGTATCGACAATCGGGCAGTTATTATGGCCGACAATCTCATTATACCATTTCCAGGCTTCAGGATTGATTGGTTCGCCCACAGAGCCCAGCAATTTCAACGAGGACAAATCACACTTTTGAACGGGCGCATCGCCCTTGCCCATTAGCGCGCGAATGGCGGTTGGCGCAGTATAGAACTGATTGACCTTGTGCTTTTCGCAGACCTGCCAGAAACGCGAGGCGTCTGGATAAGTTGGAATGCCTTCAAACATCAAGGTGGTGGCACCATTGGCCAGCGGCCCATAGACAATATAGGAGTGCCCGGTGACCCAGCCAACATCTGCGGTGCACCAATAGACATCGCCATCATGATAATCGAAGACATATTGATGGGTCATGGAGGCATAAACCAGATAGCCGCCAGTGGTGTGCACTACGCCTTTTGGCTGGCCGGTTGAGCCAGATGTATAAAGCACAAATAGCGGGTCTTCGGCGTTCATGGCTTCGGGCGGGCAATCGGCAGAGACATTTTCTTCCAGCTCATGGAGCCAGAAATCACGTCCATCCTGCATGGTAACATCGCCGCCGGTGCGTTTGACAATCAAGGCTTTGACCGGACCAGATACTTTGGCAAGGGCTTTGTCCACATTACTTTTCAGCGGTGTGTTGCGGCCACCACGTGGCGCTTCATCAGCGGTAATAACCACCTTGGCGTTGCAGCCATCAATACGGCTGGCCAATGCATCGGGAGAAAAGCCCGCGAAAACGATGGAGTGAATGGCACCAATGCGCGCACTGGCCAGCATGGCATAAGCCGCCTGCGGGATCATTGGCATATAGATGACAATACGGTCGCCTTTGCCAACGCCCATGCCTTTTAGCACATTGGCGAATTTGCAAACTTCTTCGTGCAGCTGGCGATAGGTGATGTGCAACGCTTCATCATCGGGGCTATCCGGCTCCCAGATGATCGCAGTTTGATCGGCGCGCGTTGCCAAATGACGGTCAACACAATTAGCCGATACGTTCAGCTCACCATCTTCAAACCATTTAATATGGACATCATCATAGGCAAAAGACGTGGATTTGACCTTGGTGTAAGGTTTGATCCAATCGAGCCGTTTGCCCTCTTTGGCCCAAAAGGCCTCGGGGTCGTTGACTGACGCGGCGTACATCTCTTTGTATTTGGCATCATCAATATGCGCGGTTTTTGCCCATTGTTGTGTAACGGGATAAAGCTTTGCTTCGCTCATGTGATATCCTCCCCGGAAATCTGCATGCTTGTGGTTGTGGGTATTATGCAAAGCTGCGGGTTAGAATCCAAGCGCTTCGATATCCAACTTTGGTTGAGGTACGCCGGAGCGGTTAAAAGGCGGCTAAAAACCCCTAAAGGCCGCCCATTTTGCAAACAAGGTCCCATTCTTCAGGCCTAACGGGCTGAACGGAAAGGCGCATAGATTTAACCAATGCCATCTCGGCAAGCTCAGGCGTTGCCTTAACCACGGCCAATGTCACCGGCTTTGGCATGTCCTTGATGGCCTTGATATCCACACATTCCCAGCGCGGATCATCAATGGTGCTGTCGGGGTGAATTTCATTGCAAACCTCAACAATGCCGACAATTTCCTTGCCYTCATTGGAGTGATAAAAGAARCCMCGGTCRCCAATTTTCATCTCGCGCATAAAATTGCGCGCCTGATAATTGCGGATACCRTCCCATTCTTCGCCAGCATCGCCCTTGGCTTTTTGATGCTCCCACGACCATTTGAACGGTTCGGATTTAAACAACCAATATGCCATCAAYTTGCCTCCGGATCGCCAACGGTCCACTTCCATGGRCGAATYTCRACGCTTTCAAACAGTTCTACTTCRGCAAAGGCGTCTTTGGCCATCATGGCTTCCACGKCTTCAACACTATCGGCTTCAAAGACCAACATCGAGCCGATCATTGTTTTACCGTCATCACTCATAAAAGGGCCGGCAATGCGAATCGGATTGGCTTTGAGCCATTCAACATGACGCGGTCTGGCGGCCATGCGTATGTCCACATGATCGGGCTTGTCCCGTGCGATGACGACAAAATGCATNAAAAATTCCCTTACAAAATATCTTCGGTTTTTAGCGGGCGTTCCAACAATTGATGGATTGCSRTGTCAATGTCCAGTTTGCTTTCCAAAATGGCGGCGACCGCGCTTAATATTGGTAGGTCCAGCCCTGCGTCGCGCGCCTTTTTGGCAGCGATTGTTGCGGTAAACGCACCTTCGGCCAGGGGCACGCGACCAAGCGCCGCATCCTTGATGGAAAGTGCATTGCTGCCCAAACCATGGCCAAACGAAAAATTCCGCGATTGTTTGCTGGAGCAGGTCAGCACCAGATCGCCAAGCCCTGACAGCCCATTAAACGTCTCGGCCTTTGCGCCGTGGGCGATGCCATAGCGCACCATTTCGGAAAAGCCGCGCGTCAGCAAAGCGGCCTGCGCACTGGCGCCTAAATCTCGGCCCGCTGCGATACCGCAGCACAGCGCAAACACATTTTTCAGCGCGCCGCCAATTTCAACGCCGGTTAGATCGGCGCTGGCGTAGGGGCGAAAACGCGGGCTAGCCAAAAGGCGGCACAAAATTTCTGCCGTTTCCATTTTTGGCGCAGCTAGAGTAACCGCCGTTGGTTTTCCTGCCACAACATCCACCGCAAAGCTGGGGCCGGAAAGCGCTGCGATGCTCTGCTTGGGTGCGACATCATGCAAAATCTCGCTGGGCAACATGCCCGTGGATTGTTCGACGCCCTTGGCACATAAAATGACCGGTTTTTGCACATCCCAAAACGGCGCAAATGCCGTGAAAATGCTACGCAATTGCTGGGTTGGAATCACCAGCAACACAACATCGCATGTTTGCAAACTTTCGAAATCCGAGACTGCCATCAAACTATCTGGCAACGGCACATCTGGCAGATATTTTTTGTTTTGATGATCGCAGTTGATACCGGCAATTATTTCAGCATTGCGCGCCCAAAGGGTGGTTTTGTGACCCGCATTGCAGGCCGCTACTGCCAAAGCCGTGCCCCAGGCACCGCCGCCAATCACGCCAATATTTTTAGAAACTGACCCGCTCATACTTTTGGCCCCGCTTTACCGCGTCCAACCAATGGCTGCGCGTCTTTATCCAGCGGCCAACGCGGGCGCGGCGCAAGTGAAAGATCGTCTATGTGGCCAGCGTTAAAATGCTCAAGCCCGGCCCAAGCGATCATCGCGGCATTATCACCGCACAGCGCCATCGGCGCGGCGACAAGATTGGTGCCAAGTTTTTCTGCCGTGGTTTGCAATTGCGCACGAATGGTTTTGTTGGCCGCAACACCGCCCGCCACAACAATAGGCAGCGGCTTGCCTGCCAGCATGTCTTCAATACCGCTCATGTCAGCCGCGAGTTTCCAGGCCCGCGACACCCGGTCATCCAGCACATCCGAAACGGCATTTTGAAACGAGGCGCATAAATCAGCAACGTCTTGCTCGGTAAGCGGGCTAATATCGGCCAGTTTTTGGGCTTCCTGACGCAAAGCCGTCTTCAGACCGGAGAATGAAAAATTGGGCGGCATTTTGCCATAGAGCGGACGCGGCAAAGGAATACGGTTTTTATCACCCAGTAAGGCTGCGCGCTCGACCGCCGGTCCGCCAGGATAGCCCAGCCCCAACAGTTTCGCGGTTTTATCAAAGGCCTCGCCCAGCGCATCATCGATTGTGGTGCCAAGACGCTGGTATTTTCCAAGGCCGCTCACCAGAAGCATTTGGGTATGACCGCCAGAAACCAAAAGCAGCAAATAGGGAAACGACAAGCCATCGGACAGCCGCACGGTCAATGCGTGGCCTTCAAGGTGGCTGACACCAATCAACGGCACATCATGGGCGATGGAAACAGCTTTTGCGCCCATCAGGCCAACAATCAGCCCGCCAATCAGGCCGGGGCCTGCGGTGACGGCGATGGCATCCAGATCGGTAAAATCACACTCGGCTTTGGTCATGGCGGCTTGAATAATTTGATCCAGCGCCTCGACATGCGCACGCGCCGCGATTTCCGGCACCACGCCGCCAAACGCCGCGTGGTCTTTCTGGCTCAGCACGATGTTCGACGCGATGATGCCATGCGGTGTGCCATCAGCATCAACGGTGCCGGTTACAACCGATGCAGCCGTTTCATCACAGCTGGTTTCAATTCCAAGAATGCGCATCGTCAACGTATAAAACCTTCTGTTGTCGGGAGCCAATGGAACCGTTATGATCGGTGAATTCAAATTCCAAATTTTGGAACAAACCACCGTGCGTTCGCGCCTGACCTAGCATTGCCCACATGAGCCTGCAAATAAAAGCTGAACCTTCCCTGCACCCAACCCCTGAAAACCCGCTGCGCATTGGCACGCGGGGCAGCCCTTTGGCGCTGGCTCAGGCCAGGCAAACCCGCGACCGATTGATGGCGGCGCATGGGTTGAGCGAGGATTGTTTCTCAATACAAGTCATCAGCACGGCGGGGGATCGTATTCAGGACCGGCCTTTAAGCCAGCTGGGCGGCAAGGGGCTGTTTACGCAGGAAATTGAAGACAAGCTGTTGAGCGGCGATCTGGATTTGGCGGTGCATTCCACCAAAGACATGCCGACAATCCTGCCCGACGGGCTGGAGATGACCACGTTTTTGCCGCGCGAAGATCCCCGTGATGCGTTTTTGAGCCATAGCGCCAAATCGCTGGAAGATTTACCCGCAGGCGCTGTTGTTGGCACCGCCAGCTTGCGCCGCCAGGCGTTGGTGCGCCGGTTGCGTCCCGATTTAAAAGTGGTCAATTATCGCGGCAATGTGCAGACCCGGCTGGAAAAGCTGAAAAACGGTGTGGTCGATGCCACCTTGCTTGCTGCTGCTGGGCTGAACCGCCTTGATTTATCACATCACATCACCACCACCTTGCCGCGCGATAGTTTTGTACCTGCCATCGGCCAAGGCGCTGTGGGGCTTGAGGTGCGCAGCTCTGCCCATGATGTAAAAGCGATGTTGAGCGCTATTCACGATCATACAACGGCGCTTTGTGTGATTGCCGAGCGAGCCTTTTTGCGCGAGCTGGATGGCTCTTGCCGCACGCCCATTGCGGGCCATGCACGCATTGAAAGCGAAACTATGTTGTTTCACGGGCTGGTTATTTCCATAGATGGTCAGGAGGCCCATGAAGTGTCTCATGTGCTGGAAAGTCCGGATGAAAATTCTGCGGCAAGGCTTGGCATGATGGCTGGCAAAACCATTCGGCAAAACGCTGGCGAAGAGTTTTTGGCCGCAATTTTGCAACATGAAACCGTTTTGGAAACACGCTAAAGCGTGGCTTTGACACAGAATCAAAAACCGCATATCTGGGCCACCCGACCCCAGCCCAAAGCTGGGGAGCATGCAGCTGCTCTTGCCAAAGCAGGCTTTGCGCCACTGATCAGTCCGGTGCTTGAAATCGTTCCAATCACGCAACCAAAATGGGCCAGACCTGTGCCGGACCTAGTGCTGGTCTCCAGCCTCAACGGTTTGGAATTTTTGTCGCCGGACTGGCACACTGCCTTGCAAAATATTCCGATCATTGTCTCTGGCACCGCGACGGGCGAACGCGCCCGGCAGTTCGGTTTTTCAAAAATCAAAATCTCGCCGGGACAGGGCAGTCGCGGCATGGTTGATTTGGTTCGCGAGTATTTTGCCGCTAATCCGCAACAAACCTCCCTGCTTTATATTGCTGGCACACCGCGCACGCCTTTTTTGGAAAATGAATTAGGGCCCCAGTTTAATTTGCAGGTGGTTGAGGTCTACGCATCGCAATTGGTTTCCGAACTCTCAGAAGAATTTTACGCGGCCTATGAGCGCAATATAATTGCTGGTGTTACCTTGTTTTCATCACGCAGCGCCGTTCAAGCAGCAACACTGCTGCGCAAGCTGGCTCCCACAAACAAAAATGTTCTGACCAGCATAGAAGCGGTATGCATATCGCCTTCCGTAGCTGATGCAGCTCGCCAAGCTGGGTTTGCATCTGCCGTCGCAGCGACATTAGAAACCGAAGACGCCATTATCAAAAAGTTAGTTGATCAACTTAATATTAATAATAAATAGCACCATTTTTCTGACAAACACCAGTTTTACGTATCCACTGCTTGTGAGCATTAAAAGCTGAGGTCTATAGTGCTTGTATGCGGGCGAAGCGAACCCCACATCGGGATTTGATAATGATATGTTTAGGGCCGAACAGGCCCTTGATAAAAAGTTGGTTTTAAAGGGTCATAGCATGGCGAAAACTCCACAGAATTCTGCACCGCGCGCGCGCGGTACGAGAGCGGCCACCGCAAAATCAGGCGCGGCTAAAACCAGCACGGCAAAGGCTGCAAGTGCCAAAACCACGAGCAGTGCAAAACCAACCCGCGCAGCCACTAAAGCTGCCGCAGGTAAAACCACAGCAGCGCGCGCATCTCACACCAAACTGACGCCCAAACCGCAGACCATCGACCTTGGCCCCAAAGATGTGCGCAGCGGTAAGGCGGAAAATGCTCTTCCTGCGGGCGATGCATTAAAAGTGGTAGAAGAAGCCCGCACGCGCTCAACCAGAAATTCGGATACACCATCATCACCGCCGCCCAAAAAGGGGTTTGGCATCCTCGCCATTATATTGGCGGGCGCAACCGGCGCAGCGCTAACCGTACTTGCTGGCCTAGCCGTACTTGGATCAGAGCTTTTTCGCACCGACACCACCGCTTTGGAAAACCAGCTGGCAAAGCTGGAAGGTCAAGTACAAAGCGTATCTGGCCAACTCAACGATGTTTTGGGACAAGTGGATACACTAGAATCTGCCGACCCGATAAATCTGCCACCAGATTTAAGCGAGCCTTTGAGCGATATAACTGGCACCCTTGCACAATTGCAGGCCAAGCTGGCTGAAAATGTCGCTACCAACACCAACCGCAGTGAAACAACCAACGAAAATTTTGACGCCCTAAACCAAGACGTGAGCGAGCTGACCCAAAGCCTCAACGCGCAACTTGGTGAGCTGGATGCGATATTCGACAAGCGCACCGCGATCGTTGATGAGCGTATGAGCGCCGCGACCTCGCGCAGCGATGATTTGGCCAACCGGCAGGTTGCGATGGAAGCCTCCATCACCAGCGGTCAGGCCGGAGATGGCCCCGCATTAGCTGTATTGGAAGCGAAACTTGGCAATCTCGCAAACACGCAATCTCGATTACAGGCTCAATTACAGGCTCAATTACAGGCCCGGCTTGAAGAACGGTTGGATGCCACAAGTTCTGCCAATGGCCAGCCAATGGATATCGCCCCGCTGGCCGATGCATTTGCCGCGCTGAAGCAGAGCGTTTTGAAGCTTGATGAACTTACCAGTGCACTGGCAAAACAAGGGACTGACCTTGCAAAGCTAACCGAAAAAACCGATGCGCTTGAAAGCGACCTTCAACAGCAAGCCAACAATGTGCCAGCAGCGACGGCGCAATCCACCGCCATTAATGGCGCTGTTTATGCCTATCTGCATGACAGTTTGAGCAGCGCTTTAGACAGCGGCGTCCCCTTTGCTGCTTTGCTGCAACAGGCGCAGGTGCTCTTTCCAGAAGCGCTTTCATATGCTGAGCTTGAAAGCAGCGCCGAAAGCGGCATCATGCCGCTGAGCGATCTTGCCGATGAACTAGCAGCGGCGAGCACTGATATTGCGATCATTTTTGCCAAATCTCAACCATCAGCAAAGGCTGATTTGCCGCCCAAAAGTTTTTTGGACAGCGTGAAAGACAGTTTGGGAAATCTGGTAACAGTTCGCGAATTGGAAGCACCTGATCCGTCGAGCATGAGGCCTATTTTGCAGCTCTTCTCAGAGGCCGAGGCCTTTGTACGCGCAGGCGATACGGCAAATGCCTCTCGCATCATGTTGGCAATTTCAAAACTGGATGGTGTCGCAGATTTGAAAACCGGAGAGAGCGGACGCCCCGTCCCAGAAAGCCTCCAAATTTGGATGAGCCAATTATCCGATCACGCCAGCTTGCAGGCGTTATTGGCAAAAATTGAAAAAACCCAGCAGCATATATGGGCGAACGGCCTGGAAGGGGCCAAACCATGATTCGTATTTTTATAAGCGTCACATTTTTATTGGCCCTTGCCGTTGGTTTCGTCTGGCTGGCAGAGCACCCCGGCCTGTTACAGTTAACCTGGCAAGGCAAACAGGTTGAAACCACCATGATGGTGGCAGCGATTGCATTGTTGATTCTCATTATTGTCGCGGCGCTGGTGTGGTCGATTTTTCGCGCCATCTGGCGCTCGCCGCAAATGCTCAAAGGGTATTTTGCGGCGCGCCGCCGGGACCATGGTTATAACGCGCTTTCCAGTGGCCTTGTGGCCGTTGGCGAGGGTGATGCCAAACGCGCAACCAAGGCGGCAAGCGATGCGGGCAGATATTTAAATGACGCGCCTTTGGCCTTGCTTCTGCGCGCCCAAGCTGCGCAGCTTTCTGGCGAGTTCGACACGGCCAGAACCACCTTTCAGGAAATGCTGGATGCACCCGAAACCCGGCTTTTGGGCCTGCGCGGCCTGTTTATGGAGGCCGAGCGCACCAATGAGCCAGCCGCCGCGTTGCATCTTGCCATGACAGCCATGGATGAAGCGGGCCGGCACCCCGCACGCGCTGGCAATGCATCCTCCGTTGCCAGTTGGGCAGGCCCTGCCGTGCTGCGCTACCAATGCGCGGCAGAAGATTGGGACGGGGCGATTAAAACCATTGCCTCGAACACCAGCGCCGGTTTGACCGAGCGCAAAGAAGCCAAGCGCAAGCGCGCTGTCATTCTAGTGGCCAAAGCCATCAACCTTGAAGATGGCGAGCCGCAAGAAGCCAAAATCGCCGCGCTTGAAGCCCACAAATTAGCACCCGACCTTGTACCCGCCGCCGTTGTGGCCGGGCGCGTGCTTGCTCGCCTTGGCGAATTACGCCGCGCGATAAAAACGCTGGAAGCTACTTGGAAACTCAGCCCGCACCCCGATCTGGCCGACGCCTATGGCCGTGTGCGCCCCGGCGATGCACCGCGCGACCGGGTGAAGCGGATTCGCACTTTGGTGCGGTTAACACCGGACCATCTTGAAGGTGCCATTGCGCTGGCAAAAGCTGCGATTGAAGCGCAGGACTGGGAGGCAGCGCGCTTGGCGTTGCGGCCTCATTTGTCCACGCCCACCCAGCGCGCTTGTCTGTTGATGGCGGATATTGAAGAGGGTGAACATGGCGATAAGGGCCGCGTTCGTGAATGGCTTTCCAAGGCCGTGCATGCACTGGCGGACCCGGTGTGGATTGCCGATGGCGTGATTTACGATCATTGGGCACCGGTATCTTTGCGCAGCGGTGCATTGGATGTTTATGAATGGAAAATTCCCGATAATGCCTTGGCGCGGCCATCGCTAACGCTAAGCGATAATGATGTGTTGCTGGCACCGCTAGATGTGCGCGAGGCGAAAGCTGAGCCGGAACCTGAAGCGCCAAAACCTAGTAAAGAAGAAACTACGCCTGTAACTGCAACTGCCCAGATCGTTGAAAATGAGGAACAACCAGATTCCGAAACAACTGATGATGAGGCAGAACCTGATTTTGTTGATCAAAATGATTTGTCTCGTGTGCCTGACGATCCCGGCCCGGCGGCGGAAACCGCGGATACCGACAAGCGTTTCAGATTATTTTAAATAGATCTGATCCCAGTTGATGAGTGCAAAGCCCCCTTCACGTCAAAGCCTGCCAAAACCAGTGGATACGCTGCTGGATAAAATTGGCCGCTGGATTGCGGCGCGGTTGCACGCGCCCTCATCGGGTTATGAGCCCTTTACCGCATCCGATCCCAAAACCCTGAATGAATGCCTTCAGCCCGGCGATATTTTGCTGGTAGAAGGCAATCAGAAAATTTCTGCCGCCATCAAATATCTTACCCAGTCCACCTGGTCTCACGCCGCGCTTTTTGTGGGCGACAAGGTGCATGAGTTTACCCCTGAGGGTGAGCGGCACCGGCTGATTGAGGTGAATTTAGGCCAGGGCTGTGTCAGCGTGCCGCTGTCAAAATATGAAAATTTTAACACCCGCATTTGCCGCCCCGTCGGCCTTACCAAAGAAGACCGCAAAACCGTGGTTACCTACATGGTGGATCGCATCGGGCTCAAATACGATTTAAAAAACATTCTTGATTTGATGCGCTATCTGCTGCCCACACCGCCGGTGCCTGTGCGTTGGCGACGCCGCATGTTGGCGCTGGGCTCGGGTGACCCAACGCGAGCTATTTGCTCGACATTAATCGCCCAGGCCTTTCAAAAGGTACGTTTTCCTATCTTGCCGCGTGTGGAGCAGGTGACCGGCAAAGCCATCACCCGCGATCGGCGCGGCAGCCACATGTATTATACCCGAAGCGAAATTCTGCACATCCGCCATCATTCGCTGTATGCCCCGCGTGATTTTGATCTGTCACCCTATTTTGCCGTGGTCAAACCCACGATTGAGAAGGGTTTTGACTATAAACGCCTTACATGGAGCACAACAAAGAGGGCGAGCAAGACAAAGACGGCAGGCCAGTCGGATAAAAGCACTGGTAACTGATACGCATTGCAAGTTTTGCCGGGCCTGATAAATTCACTTCAGATCATTTGAACAGTTTGTCCAAACAGATGGGAGACATTGATGTCTGATACAGTATCTCGGCGCAAATTCCTGAAATCCAGCGCTATCATCGGCGCTGCGGCCACCGCCACCACGCTTGCCAGCCCCGCGCTGGCGCAGGAGGCCGGGCTAAAGTGGAAAATCGTTACAAGCTGGCCCAAAAACGCGCCCGGTGTTGGGGTTAACGCCCAGCGTCTTGCCGATAAAATTACCGCGATGTCCAATGGCGAGCTGACCGTTTCCCTGTTTGGTGCGGGTGAGCTGGTGCCGCCCTTTGAGGTTTTCGATGCTGTTTCATCAGGCACCGCAGAACTTGGCCATGCAACGCCATATTACTGGCAGGGCAAAGACCCATCATTTCACTTTTTCACCGGCGTGCCTTTTGGTCTGATGGCCCATGAACATGCCGCATGGGTGCAATTTGGCGGCGGCCAGGCGCTTTGGGAAAAAGCCTATGCGCCATTTGGCGTGGTGCCGTTTTATGCAGGTTCTTCTGGTCCGCAAGCCGGTGGTTGGTTCTCCAAAGAGCTGAATTCGCTGGAAGATTTTAAAGGTATAAAAATGCGCATTGCTGGGTTGGGCGGCGAAGTGATGCGCCGCATTGGCGTCAACACTGTGCTGTTGCCACCGGGCGAGATTTTTGCGGCCATGCAATCTGGCGCGATTGACGCTGCCGAATGGATTGGCCCTTGGAATGATCTGGCATTTGGCCTCTACAAAGTTGCCAAATACTATTACATGCCCGCTTTTCACGAGCTTGGCCCCGCGCTGGAGTTAACCGTCAACAAAGCAAAATATGATGCGTTGCCGGATCATTTGAAGGAAATCATCAAGAATGCAGCGATGGCCAGTTCTTATGAATCGCTGGCTGATTTCACCTATCACAACATCACATCATTCAAGCCGCTGTTGGAAAAAGAGGGCGTAGAATTGCGCTTCCTGCCAAGCGACGTGGTGGACGCTTTGGGCGTGCAGGCAGAGATTGTCCTGAAAGAGCTGGGCGATAGCGGCCCACTTGCCGGCGAAATCTATGATTCCTTCAGTGATTTCAGAGCTCAGGCCACCACCTATTCTGCCGTGTCCGATCAACGCGCCATGGCCATGCGCGCGCAAGTTTTAGACAAGTAAGGACAATTATGAGCGAAACCCAATTGACGCCGTTTCATCTGGCATTTCCAGTTACGGATTTGGCGGCGGCGGCCACCTTTTTCGAGGATGTGCTGGGCTGCAAACGCGGCCGCGAGACCGATAGCTGGGTGGATTTCAGCCTGTTTGGCCACCAACTTTCTCTGCATCAAGGACGCTCCATGATGCAGGAAGGCGGCTCCGGTGCGGTGGACAATGTGGCGGTGCCAATGCCGCATTTTGGCGTTGTGCTAAAATGGGATGACTGGCACGCACTGGCCGAGCGCCTGAAACAGGCCGGGGCCATTTTCCGGCTTGAACCACAAATCCGCTTTGAAGGGGAACCGGGCGAGCAAGGCACATTTTTCATTGATGCGCCGGGCGATGTACCGCTTGAGTTCAAAACTTTTCGCGATTTTGCGATGGTGTTTGCCAGCTAGTTTTTTGCTTTATGCCCATTGGCAAAGTGTTTTGCCAATGGGCTATTTGGGATGCGTTTTCTCTGAGTGTTTGTGCATATTGAAAACGCTCAGCCGTTACGAGGATATCTTTTGGAATAGAGGCGCAATTCTTCGCCTGCGTTGATTTCCAGTGGCAATTCTGATGCCCAATATACATCGCCGCGTGTGACGCCGATATCTTTCAAAATGCGATCGTCAAAAGCTAACATTTTGCGAAAGGCTTTCCGTTGAAACCGATGGTGAATTCTATCCGCTACAAAGCCAACAATGTTTGAAAAAACTGTGCGTGGATCAAAAGTGCGCGCCTGAGAGCTTGTTGCCAAATCGGGGGCGGCTGAGCAGTGTGAAAGGGTCATGTCTATCTCCAGTTTTCGGTTTGAAAAACGTCGGTGACGTCTTGCGATAGACATTTGGTTATTTGTATGTTTCAATCAAACGAATAGTTTTGACTGTATCTTTCAATTTTTTTGAACTTACTGGAAACACCATGAACGCACCTCTTGCCAATGCTGCCGGTCTTGCCAATGCGCCTTTGCTGGAACTGGACCTCTTGCGCACACTTGTTGCTATTGCCGAAACCGGCAATTTTTCTGCCGCCGCAGATAGTGTGGGCCGCACCCCATCGGCGATCTCCATGCAGGTCAAACGTATTGAAGAGCTGCTGGGCCGTGCGGTGTTTATCCGCGATAGCCGCTCTGTAAGCCTGACGCGCGATGGTGAAATGCTGCTGGAGCATGGCCGCCGCTTGCTGGCGCTTAACCGCGAAATGATCTCGCGGTTTATTGCGCCCGATATGTCTGGCGAGGTGCACCTTGGCGCGCCCGATGATGTGGCGGAGCGGCATTTGGCCGTGATGCTGCGCCGCTTTGCCGATAGCCACCCCGGCATTGTGGTCAATGTCGTGGTCAATGACACATCAAAGCTGATTGATAAAGTGCGCGATCGGCAAGTGGATYTGTCGATCATCACTTGCGGCATTGATCGCGACGCCAARCAATCTGATCAAGGCTATGAGATTTTAYTGCGCGAAAAACTKGTGTGGGCRGCSCTGCGCGGCGGTGTSGCTGCYGAGCAAACMCCSCTRCCKATTTCTGTATGGGAAGAATCCTGCGTGTGGCGCAAAGCTGGCCTTGACGGGCTCGACCGGCAAGGGCGCGATTACCGCATTGCCTTTCAAAGCGCGCATATTTCCGGCCAGCGCGCCGCCATCTTGGCAGATTTGGCGGTAGCGCCCATTCCGCTCTCGGCCCTTGGCGGCTTGATCACCGAAGCTAAGCCAGAACTTGGCCTGCCCGCCTTGCCAGAATATGCATTGGGTCTGCTGATTGCCGACAACCCCGCACCAGCCGTTACCGCTGCCGCTGATCATTTACGGGCAAGTTTTTCCAAATGCTGATTTTTGTCAGTTTGCAGAAGCTTGCCAAACAGTCAGACTGACATTTGCTGGCTCATCAAGCCAACGCTCCCCTCCGGGGGCCAAACCATGTGCTGCCAAAATAGCTTCTGGTGATTGATCAACTGCGCCGGGAAACATCATGGTGCCGCCGGGCACATGCACGCCTTTGGCGCGCGCCAGGTGGAAGGTGCTGTAGCCAATTTCCAAAAACAGGCCAAAAATATCTCGCCCACCGGGCACCGCTATTCTGCCACCCTGCGGCGCTGCATGTTCTTGAGCCTCGCGCCAGCTACACCCTGCGGGGTTCCACCACCAGCTATCGCTTTTTTGCTCAATACCTGACACCGAGCGGGACACGATCAAACGTTTTCGCTTTTTGGGATTGCCATTGGCCTCATGCCCTTTGCGGCCCAAAACTGTCAGCGCAGCATCATCCAACGCGGCTTGAAAATAATCCCAGTCTGCATCATTTCTCAGCGCTTCAGGCATGTTGCCATCGGCATCTGCAATGCAGTGATTGTCGGAAATAATGGCATAGCCATCAATAAAAACCGGCTTGATCAAACTGTTCTCCAAGGGGTTTGGCGCTGCGTGTTAGCGCATTGTTCTGTGCTTTTAGCTGCCACCTTGCTTTCGCGCCAACGCAGCCTGCTTCTCGTATACAATTTTTCAAATTTTGACTCTGCCACAGATATGGCACGTCAAAAGGCCTCAAAACTGGTTTTGCTGCGTCCAAAATATTGTTTTGACGGACACATAGGTCAAAATATACAATTTGAGCGCGACATGAGCGCTGAATTGCGCCCTGTTCACATCGTTTTTTACACTGTTGTCAGCCAAATTCATTTTTAAGGTCAGCCACGCTTGTTTTGCGGAAAAACCGGGCTGTCATTACACTCAAACCTCGAATTTCTACCCCTCCATTTTGGGCATTTCTCAAAATCGCCTGTTTTGTAGCAAAAGCCTCAACCAATCGGTGTTGTGTTTTTTGAGCGCCCACTTTGACAAAAGTTTAAATTGTCGTGATTTTCGTTGTTAAGTCATTATTAACCATAAATGACAGTTTTTGAATATCATGAGATATTTTTAATGCATTGATTTTATGATGTATTGTTGGCTTTTGCCAATTTTGCCTATGACTCAATAAAATCAGTTTTCGTATACAACACGCAATTTATTGAATCATTTGAACCACTTGAGATTTCTCTGGATTTTTGATGCTGCCTGGAAATTAAAAATTTCGGTTTTTTGACACCCTATTTTTGGAGAAAAATCTGCCTGTTTTTGCCTATTTTTTGTGGCTATGAGCAAATTCAGATTTTCACCCAAGACAGCACGCCATTTGCCGCTCCAGCTCAGCCAAAATGACACAATTTTGCAAGCGAGATTCTGAGCTGACATAACAATAAAACAATGACCCAAATAAGAGGGAATTTTACCGTCTATCGCTATAATTAGCCTCTAAATACGGAATAATAGAAGAGTGTTTTCGCCAATCCACTTAGAGTTTGCATTTAGCCACGGTAGCAGGTCGAGTGGGCCCATTATCAATGAAGTGCCGCTGTATACAAGCCTCAGACCGGCCAAACCAGCACTGAGTCATCAGTCTTGTATACAAAACATAAAAAATTGATTCATTTGAATCGCTTAGCGCTTATGCCAACTTGTTCTGCACATCCAAGAGCGCACGCTTCATGCCCTCGCGATAGGTTGGCATTGCATAACTCAGCCCCAATTGCTCTTTTGATTTTTGGTTGGAAACACGCTTGTTTTCACCATAAAACGAACGCCCCATGGGCGACAGATCGCATTCATCAAACGGGATGAGAGGCGGCACAGGCATTTTCAATAATTCGGCAGCGTATTTGACAACATCTTGCGGCGGAGCTGGCTCATCATCGGTGATGTTGAACAGGCCATCGGCGCGTTGCTGAACCGCCAGCACAAGCGCACTGGCAATGTCCTGCACATGAATACGGTTGAACACCTGCCCCGGCTTGTTAATGCGCCGCCCCTCGCCCCTAGCAACTTTTTCCAGAGGATTGCGCCCAAAACCATAAATACCGGACAGGCGAAACACGCCCAGGGGTGAGCCGATCTCTGCGGCCAGGTCTCGCCATGCATTTTCTGCGGCCAACCGCGCTAATGAGCGTTTGGACACCGGATAACACGCGCTGGTTTCATCCACCCACGCCCCTTCATGATGCCCATAGACACCCACGGTCGATAAATATCCCAACCACGGTTTTTTGGGCAGGTCTTTGAAAGTGTTGGCAAAAACGCTCAATACCGGGTCACCGCCATAGGGCGCGCCCGGGTCGGCTCCGGCCACATCCGGGGCAATAGAGATGAGGATATGATCTGCTCGGCGCATGTGCTGCGCTATCTCCTCGCGAAAAATCCCATCAAAAAGCAATGATTGCCACCCGCGCGCTGCTATTTGTGCGCCGCCATCTGAGCTGCGAGAGGTCCCCACAATCTCAAAACCATCGGTCGCAAGACGCTGCGCTGCGTAGCTCGCTGAATAGCCCAGTCCGAAAATAAAAACCGTTTTGCTCTCACTCATATTTTCTTGCTGTCCTGCTGGCTGCCCCCAAAGGGTATGTTGCGGTGGGCATAGCCGAATTTGCAGCAGCTGCAAACAGAACTCCAATTCCGATTGACATTGCAAATTAATTCTATATTTCTAGTTATATCGAATTAAAGGATGCAAAAGATGGATATTGCCCAAGCTGCCCAAGGTTTTGCCGCCATGGGGTCGGAATCCCGGCTTCAGGTGTTGCGCACATTGGTGCGCGCTGGCGATACCGGCCTTCCGGTCGGCGATATCCAAAGCCGTACCGGCATTCCGGCTTCCACGCTGGCGCATCACTTGAAGTTTCTAACGGCTGCCGGGCTGATCATTCCCAACAAACAGGGGCGCAGCATCATCAACGCCGCCGCCTTTGATCATCTGACTGAGCTTGCACAATATATCACAGATGAGTGTTGCCACGATGAGAGTGCATCTGACATGCAAAAACTGGAGGCGCAATCATGAGCCAGACCACCAACGCTGCACCGCATAACTCATTTCTAGCGATTTTGAGCGCGCTCAAAACCCGCCTCTCCACCCCTTGGACCGTGACATTTCTGGTGCCTATCCTTGTGGCGATCCTTGATCCGGCCAATCTGAGCATGATTGTCGAATTTGCCATACGCGCCTTGCTCAGCACCTTGCCTTACATCGTTTTTGCTGTGGCGCTGATTGCCTATCTCAAAGCGTCTGGCGCGCAAAGCATGATTGCCCGAGCCTTTCAGGGCCGCGAAAACAAGATGATTGTTATGGCCGCCATCTTTGGCGGGCTGGCGCCGTTTTGCTCTTGCGAAGTTATTCCGTTCATCGCCGGATTATTGGCCTTGGGCGCACCTTTATCGGCCGTGATGGCGTTTTGGTTATCTTCGCCGCTGATTGATCCACCAACGCTGCTGATCACCGCTGCAGCCCTTGGTTGGCCGTTTGCTGTCGGCAAGGCTGTGGCCGCCGTCTCATTAGGGTTGATGGGCGGTGTTGTGATCAAATATGTTACCCGGGCCGGATTTTTAAACCATGTCACCCGCGCGGCGCAATCCAGCGGCTGTGGCTGCGGGCCAGACCCGTTTGACGGCAAGCCGGTATGGAAATTTTGGGTTGATAGCACCCGCGTGACAAGCTTTCGTGAGGAAGCCATCGCCAACGGTTTGTTCCTCATTCGCTGGTTGGCACTGGCCTATGCGCTGGAAGCCATTTTGGTCAATTATATGCCCGCAGAATGGATTGCCGGCGTGGTTGGCGGCGAGGGCATCGGCCCCATTTCCATGGCCGCACTGGTTGGCATGCCCGCCTATCTCAATTCCTATGTCGCACCAGCGCTGGTATCCGGGCTGATGGAGCAAGGCATGAGCGCCGGCGCTGCGATGTCCTTTATGGTGGCGGGCTCTGTCAGCTCTGTTCCGGCCATGGCGGCGGTCTGGTCGCTGGTGCGCCCACGGGTGTTTGCGCTTTATCTCGGCCTTGGCATTTCCGGCGCGATTCTGTCGGGCGTCCTGTTTCAGTTGGTCATGTAAGCCGTGAACCAGCCAACAAAAACCATGACAGTGCGGGTCGATACCAGCGAGGCTAACGGCCGCGCCTTGCTGGCACCCATGGGCCTGGCAACGCCGCATAGCTCGCTAACCGGATTTGCGGTGCAGGGCGCACAGCCAACAACCATTACGGAGGCCACCACCGGCCAAACTGCCGCGCTCATTCCCTATGAGGCACTGGCAGGCTGTGAAACAATTTCGTTCGTCTATGATTATTCGGCCGCACCAACGCTTTATCCCAAAACAATGTTTGAGCCGCGTGACAGCAAATACACCCGCGCCGCGCGCGCTTTAATTCATGAAGTGCAAAACCTGCCACGGGTGGCCCAGGGCGGTCTTGCAGCTATCGAAGCCATAATGGAGCATACCGCCCATAGCTTTTCCTACGGCCATCCTGACACGCGCTTTAATGATGGCTTGGATGAAGTGCCGCATCTTGGTTGTGGCATTACGCAAGGCTCCTGCGTCGACATAAACACCTATCTAATTGCCGCCCTGCGCGCGGCAGAGATTGAGGCGGGTTATGTGACGGGCGGCTTTTTCCCGGCAGAAAAACATGGCGTTTGCGATGATATGCATTGCTGGGTTGTCACAAGACACAACGATAAAACATTGG
>NVXB01000002.1 GCA_002746425.1 Hyphomicrobiales bacterium
TCCAGAACTAAGAATTATTGCTGTGATCAAGGCTACCAAGCTTGGTGGGTTTTAGCTGTCGATCCAAATAGAATTATCGATTTTTCAGCGTTGAGATGGGTGTTACTGATAGAGTCGTGAAAAAATATTGAGGGATATTTTGCGATTATTGATGCAGATTTATTAGATTAGATGAGCTTTTTTGAGTCGGAAGGTAATGAAAATTATCGGGCATTTGGATATCTATTTAGACCCAAACTTAGAAAAGGAAGAGGCCATTGAGTGGCTGAACTTTCTACCGCAAGATTAAACGATGTGTGTTCATTTATCACCATGCAGATACGCGAAATGGGATGTGATCGTTATGGCAAAATGTTTAACAGAAAAAGAAGCATACTTGGCTATGTTCGCCTGCACACCACCGACGCCTCACAGGACGGGCGCGCCGCAGAATTTATAAAAAATCGCCCTGATGTGATCTTTCATCTCGCTTCCATCGTGTCGGGCGAGGCCGAGGTAGAGTTTGAAAAGGGCTATCGGATCAATCTGGGCAGCACGATGAACCTGCTGGAAGCAATCCGCAACGAGGCAGCAACCTCCCCCTATAAGCCTTGCCTCGTCTGTTGCGGTTTTCGGCGCGCCTTTGCCGGATGTCATCGGTGATGGTTATCACCTGATCCGTCAGGGGCCACCAGTGTTTCGTGACATTCATTTCAAGCGCTTTGTTACGGAAAAAGCCCGCCTTGGTTTCAATATTTGGCCGAACCCTCATTCGGAAGGCTGGAAATGGGAGTTCTGGCGTCCGTTCACGATCGAGACTGGGTATGATCCACGTGACCGCAGCAACATGCCGCCATATGTGGAAGAGGCACTTGCACCTGAAACAGCATCGCCCAAAGCACAAATAGGCCTGGCAAAGAGCGCGGCCACGACGCAACAAAAATCTATTGTGGCAGCCGAGCAGGGAGGGGGTATCGAGAAAAATATTGCTGTTCTTGCCCCCTCTAAACCGGAGCCTTCGGAAAAGGAAACAAAATTCTGGATTTATTAAAACCATGGGCCAGAAGACAGATAATTTATGCAAAGCCGTCATTCATACTTATCAAAACTTGGAACTTCAGAGCGCCGAACGTGTAAAAGCTTATTGTTGCGTGATTCACTCGGCATTAAGGGGCAGTTCCCGGTGCTATTCAGCTTGGATGAGTTTGAGCGGATTACGCTCAGTATCATCACCAGTCCTTGCAGCATTTTTCAGCTGCTCGCTCAAAGTAACTCACAAAACATATCTCGTAATTTCAGTATGAAATGCCGCAAATTAATTGGTGCACGTTTTTGACATCAGTAGTTTTACAATCAACGTTACTCTCAAATATATCTTGTATATTACATATATCTAGCGCATGCTGCCGATATCGCAAATGCGTTATGAAATATAGGGAGCCTAATGTTTGCGCACTCAATGCACGTTTGGGAGATGACGATTCAGCGCGCAACAAAAATACAACATATGGTCTCGCGCCCAAAAATTACTGCCGATTGATGTAAATTTTTGTTGGATCAATCAGGTGGATGTCTTTGCGATTTGTATGGAGAGGCGGTGCTAGCCGCTGTAATGGGAGAACACTCAAATGATCAGAAGAAAATTATTGAAAACCGTGGGTCTGGCCATGGCCATGGCCGCGACCCTTGGTCTTGCTATGCCTGCGCAAGCAGAATATCCAGACCGTCCGATAACGTTCATTGTTCCATGGGGCGCAGGCGGAGGCACTGATGCGGTTGGTCGCATTTTGGCGTCGCTTTTGGAGAAAGAGCTGGGACAACCGGTTAATGTCATAAACAGAACCGGTGGTTCTGGCGTTGTCGGCCATTCGGCAATCGCAACGGCAAAATCAGATGGCTACACCATTGGCATGCCCACTGTTGAGATTACAATGATGCACTGGGCCGGACTGACTGACCTCAGCTATAAAGATTACAAGGTTCTAGCGCAGGTTAATCTGGATTCCGGAGGCCTGATGGTAAAGGCAGATTCGCCCTATCAGAACGCTGCTGACTTGTTGGCCGCAATCAAATCTGAACCCGCCAGAACGTTCAAAGCATCTGGCACTGGCCAGGGCGGCATTTGGCATCTGGGCTTTGCGGGATGGCTACTGTCCGAAGGTGTTGATCCAGCTGGTTCTCCATGGGTTCCAAGCCAAGGAGCAGCCCCTGCGCTCAAAGACATGGTAGCGGGCGGAATCGCCGTTGTGACATCATCATTGGCCGAGGGTCGCGCACTAATCGAAGCAGGCGAAGTACGCGCATTGGCAACTATGGGTAGCGAACGTTTAGGTATCTTCCCCGACGTGCCAACTCTCAAAGAAGCCACAGGCTCAGACTGGACCGTTGGCGCATGGCGCATGGTTGCAGGACCTGCCGGGCTTTCTGAAGATGTAGTGGCTAAACTCGTTCCAGCACTTGAAAAAGCCTATAATTCTGACTTGTTCCAAGAGTTCATGACCAGACGCGGTTTTGGCATGGTCTGGCGCTCTGCCGATGAAGCCGCAGCCTATATGCAAAAGGCTGATGAAAACTTTGGAAATGTGATGAAAGAAGTTGGTATTGCCAACTAATCCAATAGATTACTCTGCCCCGGCGCCAAGTCGTCGGGGCAAAGCATAAGGGGTATAGAGTCGTGAAAATCAATGATGTGCTGTCTGGCATTTTTTTTATTCTGTTCGCCGGACTCATCTTTTTTCTCACCAAGGATTTTCGTCTCATGCCGGGTCAGAATTATGGTGCATCTTTTTTCCCACGTACCATCGCCACAGCCATGGGGCTTTTGGGCGTTATTCTGTTCATTCAGGGGCGACGTAGCCGGGATGGAACACCTCTTATACAAGTACTCGACTGGGTCTCCTCACCCCGGCACGTGGCAAACTTCCTGTTGGTCATCGGCGCGTTAATTTTCTACATCACCTTTTCAGATGAGCTTGGATTTCTGATTACCGGATTCATATGTCTGTTTTCGCTATTGCTATGGTTGCGCAACCCTAAATACTGGCGCGGGTCACTGGCCTTGTCGGTTGTCAGCACCGTTGCCCTGCAAATCTTCTTTGGTCAATTCCTGCGCGTACCTCTTCCTTGGGGTTTGTTGCAAGAATATGCTTGGTAAATCATGGAACATTTTATTACTGCCCTTCCGTTAATCTTTAATCCTTACGTTTTGACCGTTATCCTGTTATCGGGCTTCTTCGGCTTATTCATGGGGGCCATTCCGGGCCTGTCTGCAACTATGGCAACCGCTCTTTTGGTACCAGTGACGTTTTTCATTCCTCCGGTGCCGGCATTGGCCGCAATTGTCACGGCAACCGCGATGGCGATATTTGCCGGGGATTTACCTGGCGCGTTATTGCGCATTCCTGGCACACCCGCTTCCGCTGCCTACACAGATGAAGCCTTTGCGTTGACGCAAAAGGGACAAGCCGAACTCGCGCTCGGAACTGGGTTGGTCGCTGCGGTAATTGGCGGGCTGTTTGGTGCGGTGGTTCTGACATTTTCTGCGCCAATTCTGGCAAAAGTTGCGTTAAAGTTTTCCTCATACGAATATTTCTGGCTTGCCTGTTTGGGCTTGACTTGCGCCGCTTTCGTTTCCGGATCAAAACCACTAAAGGGGTCAATTTCCTTGCTGATCGGGCTTTTGATCGCAACAGTCGGGCTTGATCCTATGTCGGGTCAGGCGCGGTTCACATTCAGTTCGGTCGAACTAATGGGCGGGATCAATTTTATCCCGGCGATGATTGGAATGTTCGCTCTGGCCGAAGTTCTGCGGGTTGTTACCGCGACCAAACCACTGCCTGTGGTCAAACAAACGTCAATCGGCAGCGTGTTTACAGGCATTGGCGGGGTCCTGTCAAAATACCGCAAGAACCTGTTGCGTGGCTCAATCATCGGCACCCTTGTCGGGGCATTACCTGGAGCGGGCTCAGATATAGCCGCGTGGATATCCTACGCAGTCTCAAAGCGCTTCTCAAAACACCCAGAGAAATATGGCAAGGGCCACGTTGAGGGGCTGGTCGATGCCTGCTCTTCCAACAATGCAGGTCTTGGCGGCACATGGGTTCCTGCATTGGTGTTCGGCATCCCCGGCGACTCGATTACCGCGATTGTGATCGGTGTTCTTTATGTGAAAGGGATGAACCCGGGGCCTACCGTCTTCCTTGAACAGCCAGAGTTGATCTATGCGGTCTTCATCTCGTTCTTTGTTGCCAACCTGCTATTGCTGCCATTGGGTTATCTGGCGATCAAATCGTCCAAACAGCTGTTGCGGGTTCCGCGCTCAGTCCTGATGCCTCTGATATTGATGTTCTGCATCGTTGGCACCTTTGCGATCAATAATTCAGTTTTTGGCGTCGGTGTGCTTCTGGTTCTCGGACTGATTGCCTATTTGATGGAAGAGAACGGGTTTCCCATCGCCCCGACGATTCTGGGATTGGTTTTGGGGCCATTGTTAGAAGACAGCTTCATGACCTCTATGATTAAGGGGGATGGAAATTTGCTGACATTCTTCGAGCGCCCAATTTCGATCGTGCTGGGGATCATCACAATCACAATCTGGCTCTCTCCAATTTGGATGAGATGGGTGAAGAAAATGCGCTGAATGCGCGTATGGGCCATGGAAAAGGAGATTACCCTCCTTCGCAAAGAGAACTGTACTCTGGGAGCGTCTCAATCAAGAACTCCTCAAAACAGACTCTAACGCAGGGCGCGGACTGAAGGTTATATATGGTAATTGTCGCTAGGAAGTTTGACCGATTGGTCAATTTCCTTGTTGCGCAAGTTTAAAAAAACAGGTTTGCTATATCCCAAGTTGTTAGAAGAATCTAATGACACCCAAATCGAGGGAGAAGTTTAACTCATGCGCATGATAAAATCATTGCTCACTGCAACGGCACTTGTGGCCGTTTTGTCTGGTGCAGCATCTGCAAAAACGCTGGTTTATTGCTCAGAAGGCTCACCGGAAGGTTTCGATCCGGCACCATATACATCCGGTACAACATTTGATGCGGCTTCACGCACCATCTACAATCGTCTGGTCGAATTTGAGCATGGCAAGACCACAACAATACCTGGCCTGGCTGAAAGCTGGGACATTTCCGACGATGGTTTGGAGTATACTTTCCATCTACGTTCGGGCGTTAAATTCCACACAACTGATTTCTTCACACCGTCCCGCGACATGAATGCAGACGATGTGATCTTCTCATTTGATCGTCAGCGCCTGTCCGACAATGGCTGGTATGAATATGCTCCCGGCATTTCTTGGGAATACTTCAACGGCATGTCCATGCCTGATTTGATCTCCAAGATCGTCAGGGTTGATGACATGACTGTTAAGTTCATGCTCAACCGTCCTGAAGCACCGATGATTGCTAATTTGGCGATGGATTTCGCATCCATTGTTTCCAAAGAATATGCTGATCAACTTGAAGCTTCCGGCACCATGGCTCAGCTTAACCAAGAGCCAATCGGCACGGGCCCCTATGAGTTCGTGGCCTATCAACAAGATGCTGTGATCCGCTATGCGGCCCACCCTGATTATTGGGCAGGCAAACAGTCTATCGACAATCTGGTGTTTGCCATCACCACCGACGCTGCTGTGCGCCGCCAAAAGCTTGAAGCTGGCGAATGTCACATCATGCCTTATCCAGCACCAGCTGATGTTGCTGCGTTGCAGGGCAATGGTGATTTAACCGTTGGTGAGGCTGAAGGCCTYAATGTTGGCTACTTGGCTTACAACACTCAAATCGCGCCGTTCGATAATCCAAAAGTGCGTAAAGCGCTGAATATGGCAATCGACAAACAGGCCATTCTTGACGCTGTGTTCCAGGGTTCTGGCCAAGCTGCCAAAAACCCAATTCCGCCAACTATGTGGTCTTATAACAACGCAGTTGAAGATGACGCGTTTGACCTTGATGCAGCAAAAGCCATTCTTGAAGCAGAAGGCGTAAGCGGCCTGTCGATGGAAATCTGGGCGATGCCAGTTCAACGGCCTTACAATCCAAATGCCCGCCGYATGGCYGAAGTTATGCAGGCAGATTTTGGRAAAATYGGCGTTGACGTGGAAATCRTTTCTTACGAATGGGGCGAGTATCTAGCACGTTCGAAAGAACTTGATCGTGCCGGTGCCGTTCTGCTCGGCTGGACTGGTGATAATGGTGATCCAGATAACTTCCTGGCTGTGTTGCTTGGTTGTGATGCTGTTGGCGGTTCCAACCGTGCACAATGGTGTAACGCTGAGTTTGAAGACCTGATCCAGAAGGCAAAAATAACCTCTGATGTTGCAGAGCGCACCAAGCTCTATGAACAGGCTCAGATCGTATTCAAGCGCGAAGCACCTTGGGCAACGATTGCTCACTCGGTCGTCTTCATGCCAATGTCCAACAAGGTATCCGGCTTTGTTATGGATCCACTTGGCTACCATCGTTTCGACGATGTAGACATCGCTGAATAACAACAAATATTGATAAGGGGCGCCGTGAACACGGCGTCCCTTGTTTCTTGATAAAGCAGTCTTATGTTTCGATTTTTTATCGGCAAACTGGCACTCATCGTGCCAACCTTTATTGGCATCACAATTGTCGCCTTTGTGTTTGTGCGCGTGCTGCCCGGCGACCCCATTTTGCTGCTTGCAGGCGAGCGCGCTGTTGATCCAGAGCGTTACAAGGAACTGATCATTCAGTTCGGTTATGATCGTCCCATCTGGGTTCAGTATTTTGAGTATGTGCGCGGATTGCTACACGGTGATTTCGGCGTCTCGCTTTCAACCAAGCGGCCTGTCCTGTCCGAATTTTTCACGCTGTTTCCCGCAACCGTGGAACTGTCGTTCTTTGCGTTACTTTTGGCCACCTGTATTGGCAYTCCAGCAGGCATACTTGCYGCGGTAAAACGCAACTCAATATTCGAYCAACTYACCATGGGCATWGCRCTGACCGGCTATTCGATGCCGATATTCTGGCTGGGCCTGTTRTTGATYATCCTGTTCTCCGGAATTCTTGGTTGGACMCCCGTTTCCGGCCGCATTTCATACTTGTACTTCTTTCCAACGGTCACWGGCTTCATGACAATCGATGCCTTCTTATCGGGYCAAAAAGGCGCGTTTAGCTCCGCCGTATCACAYCTGATCTTGCCAACAATTGTGCTGGCCACCATTCCTCTCGCGGTGATTGCGCGCCAAAYKCGYTMCRMSWWGSKWRARGWTKTSSGWRAMSAYYAYSYSYGCASMRSRCGYGCYAAAGGGCTAAGYGCACGCCGGGTTATTGGCTTGCATGCTTTGCGCAACGCTTTGATACCGGTCATCACTACCATCGGCTTGCAGGTTGGTGTCGCGATAGCTGGGGCYATTCTCACAGAAACGATTTTTTCCTGGCCAGGCATCGGCAARTGGATGGTGGAYTCKATTTCGCGGCGCGAYTAYCCGGTGGTGCAAGGCGGCCTGGTGCTGATTGCCGGKCTGGTTATGATGGTCAAYCTCGTCGTCGATATGCTGTACGGCCTGATAAACCCACGCATTCGTTACAAGTAGGGAAAAGATGTCCGAAACCACCACCCCTGCAGAAGGCGCGCCAAACAGAGAGCTTGCCGAATTCTGGCATTATTTCTCTCAAAACCGAGGCGCTGTTATCGGATTGGTCGTGTTCGCACTGCTGATTCTGATCGCTGTTTTYGCGCAATGGGTTGCGCCATACGATCCCAATTTYCAACAYCGTGGKTTTTTGYTGGCCCCGCCTTTYTGGGCRGAAGAGGGCTCGCTGGACTTCCTTTTGGGAACAGATGCGGTTGGGCGMGATATATTGTCCCGGCTCATTCACGGTGCRCGRTTCTCRTTGTTCATAGGTATCTTTGTTGTCACAATTTCTTTGAGTGGCGGKATTTTRATTGGCCTGATYGCVGGYTATTTTGGCGGCTGGATCGACACRGCCATCATGCGGGTCATGGATGTGGTTCTGGCCTTYCCTTCATTGCTGTTGGCGCTTGTGTTGGTMGCGGTGCTTGGCCCCGGTCTTATCAACGCCATGATCGCGATCGCMATYGTCYTGCAGCCACATTTCGTGCGGCTTACCAGAGCTGCRGTGCTGGGTGAGGTTGGGCGCGAATATGTAACYTCGGCCCGRCTTGCCGGTGCCAATCATGGTCGGCTTATGTTTGTCACCATCCTGCCCAATTGTCTGGCACCCTTGATTGTGCAGGGCACCTTGTCKTTCTCGACCGCTATTCTTGATGCGGCGGCGCTTGGCTTTTTGGGCATGGGCGCACAGCCACCAACCCCGGAATGGGGCACCATGCTCGCCGAGGCGCGCGAGTTTATTCTCAGCGCCTGGTGGGTGGTCACCTTCCCCGGTCTGGCCATTCTTATTACCGTGCTGGCGATCAATTTGATCGGCGACGGGCTGCGCGATGCGCTTGATCCCAAGCTAAAGAGGAGTTGAGCGATGCCCCTTCTCGAAATTGAAAACCTTAGTGTGAGCTTTGATACTTCAGCTGGCTTGTTCACAGCGCTTGATGGCGTGTCTTACAGCGTGGATAATGGCGAAGTGCTGGCCATTGTGGGCGAGAGTGGCTCGGGCAAATCAGTCGCGATGTTGGCCGTGATGGGTCTTTTGCCTGATACGGCAACCGTGACAGCCGACAAGGTGCTGTTTGAGGGACAAGATTTGTTCGCCATGTCGGCGGAGGAACGCCGCAAGATTATTGGCAAAGACATCGCCATGATTTTTCAAGAGCCCGTTGCCAGCCTCAACCCCAGTTTTACAATCGGCTTTCAGATTGAAGAGGTGTTGAAACAGCATCTCAATCTTGGACGAAGTGAACGGCGTGCGCGGACAATTGAGCTGCTGCATTCCGTGGGCATTATGGATGGTGAGAGCCGTTTGGGCGCCTACCCACACCAGATGTCGGGCGGGCAATGCCAGCGCGTCATGATCGCGATTGCGATTGCTTGCGAGCCCAAATTATTGATTGCCGACGAGCCAACAACCGCGCTTGATGTGACCATTCAAAAGCAAATTCTGAACCTGTTGATGAATTTGCAAATTGAGCACGGCATGGGCCTGATCATCATTACCCATGACATGGGCGTTGTTGCTGAAACCGCWGATCGGGTTATCGTCCAATATCAGGGTAAAAAGATGGAAGAAGCGGGCGTGCTGGCGCTGTTTGAAAMCCCACAGAGYGCCTATACGCGCGCTTTGCTATCTGCCCTGCCGGAGAATGCGACGGGAGATCGTTTGCCGACGATTGCAGACTTTGCCTTTGAAAGCTCGGAGGCCTCAACATGACTGTCCTGGCCCTTGAGGCACGCAATCTGGTGCGCGATTATCGCGTCAAAGGSGGTCTGTTTTCATCTGACAAAACTGTGCATGCGCTCAAAAATGTTAGCTTTAAGCTGGAGAAGGGCAAAACACTCGCCATTGTTGGCGAAAGCGGGTGCGGAAAATCAACRCTGGCGCGSATTCTCACRATGATTGACGCGCCAACATCGGGTGAGTTGTTTATTGATGGCGAGCCCATTGATATTGTGCGCAATGGCGTGACGCCGGAAATGCGCCGCAAGGTGCAAATCATCTTCCAAAACCCYTATGGYTCGCTYAATCCACGCCAGAAAATTGGCAACGTACTCAGCGAACCATTGCTGCTGAACACCGATAAAACGGCTGCTGAGCGCCGCGAATTATCYATGGCCATGCTAAAAAAAGTCGGCATGGCRCCAGAGCATTTCAACCGCTATCCGCATATGTTTTCCGGTGGACAACGCCAACGCATCGCCATTGCCCGCGCGTTGATGCTTAACCCATCTTTNCTGGTGCTGGATGAACCGGTTTCGGCACTGGATTTGTCCGTGCAGGCGCAGATTCTCAATTTGCTCGCTGATTTGCAAGATGAATTCGGGCTGACCTATGTATTTGTCAGCCACGAYYTATCGGTGGTCAAATATATCGCCGATCAGGTGATGGTGATGTATTTCGGCGAAGTGGTGGAATATGGCAGCCGCGATGAGGTATTTGCCAATCCCCAGCACGAATATACCCAAACATTGTTTGCAGCGACACCGCGCACCGATATCGAAAGCATCCGTGCCCGATTAGCCCAACAACATTAGTGCCTGCAGTCTGACAACCCAATGCAATGCGCCGTTCTTATGCATCGTGAGATCGCCCTCATATTTGNGRTATTCTAAGGGCYTGCTCGCTAAATGACAATCAGCACGCCGATGGCAATCAGTAGAACAGGCTCATTCAGAACACCGTTGAAGCAAGTTGTTTCACGGGCGGATTAAGCTGCTTATGTCAGTATCGATCTTTGTCGACAAGTCTTCCAGACTGTCGATCAACAACTGTACGACATACCGCGGATTATGGGCGTAAGCGCCAGGGTCCTTGGCAATRAACTGATAATTATACGCAGCCTTTAAAAGGCGCGGCGTCCARCTTTTGTAGCTGTTCGGGTAAATGGCCTCCGCCGCGCTGGCCACCCCATCGCCATCTGTATCTATGAAGAAATATGGGTAAGAKSCAGRCGCATAAACRATGGCCACACCCGACACCTCAGCTGCATACATTTCGATCGCACTGTTAAGTTGGCTATGCAATGTCRCAATCTCGTCAGCGACRCCTTCTGATGTGTTTCCATCTCCGTCCACGTCAGCTGATCCCAAACGGATCGCGCGCAAATTATCGGCATTCTGGTGGCAGCCCACACAATCGGTAAGCGACACTTTGAGGCTGTGCGGATTGTGGCAGCCCGCACAATTATTTAACGGCGGGACATGGGCAAACCGCTGCTCGTATATTTCACCATCATACTGGTAACCACCCCGAACTGACCCACCCATCAGTGTTGCAGCGGCAGCGCGGTAGTGGACATTCAAGAAAGATAGATCACTAGAAACAACATCCTCGCCAAGCTCTGCAACGGTTGCGTTGAGCTGATCACCGGACGCGCGACCCTGATGGCAAACGGAGCAAACGGCAGAAGATCCCAGATCGCTGATAATTTCGCCTGAGGGAAAGGTAACGCTTCCCAACGCCGAGGCGGCTGAATTATGGCAAGCCACACAGCCAATCGGTGATCCTATTGGTGCAGGGTGATCAACCAAGTTTTTCGCGGTGCCATCAGCACCTACAAAATCAAGAAAACCTGGACCAGAATGGCAGGTTGAACATTGTGTTGGCACTTCTCCGTCTTCATTCCAATGCGTGAATGATTCCGACGTTCGATCGGCATGCGGCGAGGCTAACCAGCTTTCAACAATGTCCACCAGTGCCGGGTTCARCTGCGCTGTTGCYGGCCCCAAAATACAGACCAACGCGATAAGTGCGGCTGATAAAGTAGTAAAAAGACGAACAGTCATGAGAACCTCCGCTTCTCGTRCAACTCAGCTCATGATGCCCGGAACAGAACGACATCACTATGATCTGAATCAAGGCGCGCYTGTTCGCTTGTGACGAAGCTTGCCACGATAGTGCATGCGAGTTGGYGGCAAGAACTAGGAGGTGCCGGAAATGACATTTYACATTTTGCGCAGCCTGRATGCTCAACTAAATGCTCGCYTGCYAGGAGCACCTGARCAGGTAATTCATGACGGGCCARTGATMGAAACAATCGCGTTGCTTGGCRCAGATTACCTTGGCCTACGTCCTGTGCTGAAAGTAGCCGAGGGCGATCATGTCAAAGTTGGRGACACRCTTTTCACRGAYCGCACGCATCCGCAGATCGTATTTGTTTCACCRCTTGCAGGCATCGTTTCAAGCATTGGCTATGGTCCTCGCCGGACCTTGTCGGCGCTGGTCATCCACTGCGATGGCAAATCAGATCAGGCCAGTAACGATGCTGGTGCCATCAATATAAAAACGCCGAACGCGTTTCGTGACACCTTGCTTGCGCGCGGTTTGTGGCCAGCGTTCCTGACCCGCCCTTTCGGCCGTGTTCCCGCGCCAGATGCCCAGCCCGAGGCCATTTTCGTAACCGCCATGGATACAAATCCACAGGCCCCTGACCCTCGTGTGATTATCGACCGCTATCGGCAGTTTTTCTGTAAGGGTATCGACAGCCTAACCATGCTTACGGAAGGGAGCGTTTATGTTTGCCAGGCATCCGGCGCTGATCTGATATCCAGCACCAATGGCCAGCTTCAAAACGTTATTTTTTCCTCTAAACATCCCGCAGGTCTTGCCGGAGCACATGTTCACAAACTGCACCCCGTCAACGGTGACAACCAAGTATGGACCATCGGCTATCAGGATGTCATTGCCATCGGGCATTTGCTGGAAACGGGTCGGTATATGGCCGAAAGGACGATTGCGCTGGCGGGTGCCCGTGCAACCCACCCACGATTAATCCGTACGGTACTTGGGGCAAGCATTGCGGAACTGACCAAAGATCAAGTTGATGATACCAAGATGGGGAAACCCAGCCGTGTTCTTGCTGGCCCGCTTCTGTCCGGGCGTGAGGCTGCCTATCTTGGGCGGCATCACCAACAAATTTCCATCGTCGAAGCTCCTTCGGCAACACTCAAACCTTCATTCATGACACGTGTATTGCGTCATCAGCAAAGCGATAAACCCTGTCCGTTGATCCCGACAGTTGCGCTTGAAGGTGCCCTGCCGTTTGATATTCCTCCGGTGCCGCTGATGCGTGCCCTGAGTGTTGGTGATACCGAGACAGCGGCAAGATTAGGCTGCGTGGAACTGCTGGAAGAAGATGTCGCCCTTCTGTCCAGCCTTTGCACCAGCGGTGCAGATTATGGCGCATTGCTACGCCATGTTCTGGATGTAYTGGAGGCAGAGGCATGAGGTTYCCCRRCCAGRTTACCTTTGCCACKGCYGCGCCATTTTTGCGCATCGGCGGGTCGGTGGGCGGTATGACCATTTTGCAGCTCCTGGCGTTGCTCCCACCACTCGTCGTGACACTGATAACAGGTGGCACCGCTGTTTGGGGAGCTCTYGCAATTGCCATGGCMGCGACGCTGTTTTGGGAATTGTGTTTTGCCTTKRYCCGAGGMCRTGCGCTCAGTTGGTRTGGTCTGACAACGGCGTTGACCGTCACRATAATGCTGCCAGCAGCCGTACCRCTSTGGCAAATCGGTCTTGGTGTGTCGTTCGGWGTTGTGCTGGGTGAACTTGTCTTCGGAGGCCGAGGGTTTGGTTTTCTRAATGCCGSWACGGTRGCYTTGGGRTTCTTGGTCTTCTCCTTCCCCGGGTATCAGCTTGCCGGAGATGCAAACATGGTTGCCATTGCCACTGTGCCGGGCGCGCTTTTATTGTTGGCGAGTGGGYTGATTTCCGCACGTGTGATTGCTGCATTGCTTTTTGCCACGTTGTTGTTCCGCGTTATAAACGGCGAGGATTTTGCACCACTGGCAACAATCAGCACATTGTTCTTCGGAATGATTTTTCTGGCCTGCGACCCGGTTTCTGCTGCCTCAACCAATGGCGGACGATGGCTTTACGGAGCGTTGGTTGGCGCTTTGGTTGCTCTCTTCGACACGTCTGCAGGTCCAGGCGTCTCGCCAACAGCATTGGTGTTTGCGGCACTTCTTGGTGCCGTTTTTGCACCTCTTCTTGATCATGCTGTTCTGTATGCCAAAGCCCGCAAAAGGTGGGTGCGTAATGTTTAACCCGTTACTCTTCTGGCGTAACTTCCTCAAACGCCCAAATGACGACCGGATCAAGATATTTGGCGTAGCCTTCCTTGTTGCGTGCACCGCTTCACTGGTTGTTTCAATTGCTGCAGTTAATCTAAAACCTCTGCAGGAAGCGCATTTGGCCGCAGAGCGGGACGCGCGGATGCAGCAGATGCTGGATACATTGCCCGGGCTTCGCGACTTAATGTTGGAAACTGGCGTCGATACGCTGGAAACCCGAATGGTTGATCTGATCGGTGCGAGGTTCATCGCTGGCATGGATGTAGATAATTACGATCCGGATGCCACTGCCAAAGACCCGGAAACCAGTACGCCGCTTGACCCGTCTATAGATGTCGCTGGACTAAAACGCCGCGCGAACTATGCCCCGGTTCACCTGATGCAGCGCAACGGCACGCTCATGCTGATTGTTTTACCTGTCTATGGTCAGGGGTATCAATCCACTATTCGCGCCTTTTTGGCGCTTGAGCCTGATCTCAACACGATCGCCGCTTTGACAATAATTTCGCAAGGTGAAACGCCTGGTCTTGGTGCCCGGATTGAGGATGCAAACTGGCAAGCATTGTGGCCCGGCAAAGAAATTGCAGATGAAACCGGAAAAATCATGATTTCCGTTGTGCGCGGTCAGGCAACAGCTCTTTTCGAGGTCGATGGCATTTCGGGCGCTACGCTCACAGGTAACGGGATATCGAATATGCTGAAATTCTGGCTGGGGGAATTCGGCTTTGGCCCATTCCTTGCCCACCTGAAACAAGAGGGCCTCTGAAATGTCCATGTTTCGTCACATCACTGCACCGCTCATAGACAACAACCCCGTGACACTACAGATCCTCGGCATCTGTTCAGCACTGGCGGTCACCACAACCCTGTCGACCGCTCTAACAATGTCGCTGGCCCTGACACTGGTCCTTATCCTGTCTGGTGGCATCATCAGCTTGATCCGCCACCATATCCCAACATCAATTCGGCTGATCATACAGATTACCATCATTGCCGCGCTGGTTATCGTCATTGACGAGCTGCTTCAGGCCTATGCCTTCGAAATGAGTAAGCGATTGTCGGTTTTTGTTGGCTTGATTGTGACCAATTGCGTCGTGCTTGGGCGGGCAGAAACCTTTGCCATGCATAATCCGGTTCTACCCAGCGTGCTGGATGGATTTGGTAATGGG
This sequence comes from Hyphomicrobiales bacterium, assembly GCA_002746425.1. Taxonomy (GTDB): domain Bacteria; phylum Pseudomonadota; class Alphaproteobacteria; order Rhizobiales. The sequence continues at coordinate 14,830 of NVXB01000002.1, forward strand.
CTTGGCTATTCACTGGTGCTGCTGATCGTCGGCACGATCCGAGAATTCTTTGGGGCGGGGACCTTGTTGGGATATCCGGTTGTCTCCACAGTTGCCGATGGTGGCTGGTTCCAGCCCCTTGGCCTGATGCAACTCGCCCCCAGCGCCTTTTTCATCATCGGGTTTCTGGTCTGGATCATCCGAAGCGTGCGGTCTGATCAGGTTGAAGAAACGGAATTTCCACTGCGCACAGGACGTGGAGACTTGGGAAAATGATGGATATTTTCCTTACCGCTGTTTTACAGGAGAATTTGGCATTATCCTTTTTTCTGGGTATTTGCACCTTCCTCGCGGTTTCAAAACGGGTCGAAACCGCTGTCGGTCTTGGCCTGGCTGTCATTGTTGTGCAGACGCTATCCGTTCCTCTCAACAACCTGATCTTCAACTCCGTATTGCTGGAAGGCGCATGGAGCGGTGTGGGCTTGCCCGACGTCGATCTGACCTACCTCAAGCTGATTGCTTTCATCGGCGTTATCGCCACCATGGTGCAGATATTGGAGATGGTGCTGGAGCGGTTTGCGCCAATGCTTCATCGCACATTGGGCGTCTTCCTGCCGCTGATCACCGTTAACTGCGCCATCCTTGGCGGTAGTCTGTTCATGGTGGAACGACGCTATGATTTTGGAGAGTCGGTCATCTACGGACTTGGCAGTGGTATCGGTTGGGCCTTGGCAATTGTAGCTTTCGCGGCCATTCGCGAGAGGTTGAAATACAGTGATATGCCGCGTGGTTTGCGGGGCTTGGGTAGCGCATTTTTAGTGACTGGATTGATGTCACTTGCGTTCTCGGCCTTTGCTGGATTGGGGGCAGGATGACCGAGATCGCACTTGGCAGCCTGCTGCTAACGAGCCTGATTTTATTATTGACGCTAAGCGTGGTTCTGATCCGTAGCGTGCTACTGCCATCAAAACCTGCCATCCTGACCGTCAATGGCACGACCCGGATCGAAACGCGCACCGGAACGCGATTACTATTGGCACTAAGTGATAATGATATTCATGTCCCGGCAGCTTGCGCGGGGGCGGGAACCTGTGGCCTTTGCCGTGTTCGGGTGACGCGCGGTGGCGGTGAGGTTTTACCGACAGAAACCGCACGCTTGTCGCGAACTGAACTTCGGGATGGTATGCGGCTGGCCTGCCAGGTTGCTTTACGAGGTGACATAGAGGTTGATGTCGCTGAGGATTTACTCAACGCTGAAAACTATGAGTGCCACGTCCACTCCATTCGCCATCTTACTCCCCTGATTTGCGAGATCACCCTTGCTTTGCCAGATGGTGTGCGGCCCGATATTGTTACAGGGTCATTTGTCCAGATTACAGTTCCGGCTTTTTCATTGGATTTCGCCGATCTCGACATACCTGAGGCGCATCATTCAATCTGGAAGAGCCTGCGTACACTCGCAGTCAAAAGCAGCAACCCGACTACCCGTGCCTATTCTATCGCTAACCGTCCGATTGACAGCGCAGATGGTCGGCTGGTTCTCGACATTCGGCTTGCTCTGCCGCCACCATCGATCGCGAACGCTCCCCCCGGTATTGTCTCCTCATGGCTTTTTGGCCTTTCTCAAGGTGACCCGGTCAACATTTGTGGCCCCTTTACAAGCTTTCAGGCCCGCTCCTCCAGCGCTGAAATGGTTTTCATCGGCGGCGGCGTTGGCATGGCGCCACTACGAGCTATCATTTTCGACCAGCTGGAACGCCTCGGCACAAACCGCAAGATCAGCTACTGGTACGGTGCACGCAGCAGAACAGACTTGTTTTACCAAGACGAGTTCGACGCTCTGGCTGCGAAGCATTCCAATTTCAATTGGACAATTGCCCTGTCTGATCCCAAGCCCGAGGATAATTGGACGGGGACCACTGGTTTTGTGCATCAGGTCGTATTCGAACAATATCTAAAAAACCATCCCAACCCAGAAGCTTGTGAATATTACCTTTGTGGGCCGCCACTGATGATACGGGCAGTGATGGCGATGCTTGAGGATGCAGGCGTCGATAAAAACAACATCTTCAACGATGATTTTGGAATTTGAGCCATGAACCTAACCCGTCGAACTCTTTTAACCGGCGTTGTCTCTACTGGAATCTCTATTGCCTTACCGGCACTTGCGGCGGGAACTCAAAGCATTGGTGGTCCAGCCTTTGGTAGTATTTGGCGGGTCGTTACGCCTACAGGTCCCATGGTGCCTGGGATCAAAGACAGCATCACCGCCATTGTCGAAAACGTGGATGCAACCATGTCGCCATGGCGCGCGGATTCAGAGATTTCGCGGTTCAATCAAACCCACAGCGGCAATTGGCAACCTCTATCTCCGGCAACCTGCACTGTGCTGGCGGAAAGTATCGAAATATCGGCGCAAACCGGTGGTGCCTTTGATCCCAGCGTCGGCCCCTTGGTTAATCGCTTCGGCTATGGTCCTATTCGGCAAGGTGGCGGGACCTTTAGCGACCTCATTCTAAACCCGAACGCGGCAAAAAAGCTGGACCCKACRTTGACGCTTGATCTGTGCGGTATTGCCAAAGGGTATGCTCTTGATCAGATGGTTGCCGTTCTTGGTGCGCATGGTCTGAAAAACTTCCTGATTGAGCTGGGCGGTGAAACCTGCGCCAGGGGCCGCCACCCCAATGGCCGCCCCTGGACGGTTGGCATAGAGCRACCCGGAACCTCGCCCGTTAAGTTCCAGAGGATAATTGCGCCAGGCACCTTAGCGCTCGCAACCTCRGGAACCCTGACAAACGGTTTTCGGCAAGGGCATCGCCACGCTAACCACATCATTGAYCCCCRCCGAAAAAGACCCGTTGATAACRATATCGCCTCGGTTTCGGTTYTGGCAGCRWCMGCAATGCGSGCTGATGCGYTGGCGACAGCTTTGAYYGTGATGGGGAYGCATGATGGSGTAAAACTGGCTGARCGCGAGAATATYAGCGCGCTTTTTCTGACCSGAAACGGRCYGRAATTYACYGAAATTATGACCGGCAGTTTTGCCAAGTWCGTCTTGATATAGGAGAGATAAAAATGGGAACATTCTTTCTCAGCCTCATCATTTTTCTTCTGGCCATGGCTGGGTTGGCGCTTGGCGTGATCGTAGGGGGTACGCCTTTGCGTGGATCCTGCGGCGGACTTTCCTGCGTGAAAGATGCAGGTTGCGCCGCATGTCCAAAACGGAAGGCAAAACCATGACCGATGTGCCCTTAATCCGTGATTACATGGCACGCGATCTCACCACTTTGACCCCTGAGACTGAAATAAATCACGCGATGCATTTATTGCTGGAGCGTGGTTTTTCCGGTGCTCCAGTGTTGAACGAGGCTGGTTGGCTGGTGGGTATATTGTCAAAAAGAGATTGTCTAAAGGCCGCCCTTAACGCCAGCTATTTCCGCGAATGGGGCGAGACGGTTGAGGACTATATGACCAAAGACATGAAAACACTCGATTCTGAAATGGACATTGTTGAAGCCGCCAAAGCGTTTATCGCCAGCCCCTATCGCCGTTTCCCTGTTTTAAGCGATGGCAAGCTGGTTGGTCAGGTTAGTCGCACGGACATTCTGAAGGCCCTCTCAGATCAATGGGCCTAAAATTTGATATTGATTGGTGGGTGCTCAAGCACAACCTCTCTCCATCAAGGACAAGCAGCACCGACCGTGGCTCAGGCCTGTGGTCTTGCGACCGCACCACTCGGTATGGATTCTCCTTGTCCCTCCCATCTCCGTCCTCGACCGGAAGCAAGGTTGCAAATGCGCAACCCATATTCCAAAGGAGGAAACTATGACTACTTATTGAGGGCGAGTCGGATGTGCCCGACTGTCTGCCATCATCGATGCCTTTTTCAGCAAATAGGTCGGTTATTGTCGCGCAGAGCTGGCAAATCTTCATGAAAAGAGCTGTGAATAATCCAGCTCGTTCGTAGCAAGCAGTTCGAGGAACAGGGCTGAGTGATCGGCATCCGCGTGGCCAAGGTTGTTGACCAGATCGCCGTAACGCTCGCGAACCTGATTGGCCAGTGGCAGTGTAAGCCCTTGTTGGTTGGCGGCGGCAACAATATTGTTCAAATCCTTTAGCTGTACAGTCGAACGTCCGCCGGGTTCGAAATCACCCTGGATCATGCGTCGGCCATGTTGTTGAAGGATGATTGAATCGGCAAAACCGCCAGCTAATGCGTCGGGCAGGCGGGACGGATCAGCACCGGCGGTTTTCATCAGCAAAATAGCCTCGGCAACCGCGCCGATGGTCACCGCCGTTATCGCCTGGTTGCAAAGCTTGGCAAGTTGCCCTGAACCCACCGGGCCGACAACAACAGCGCGTCCCATTGCGCTAAGGACGGTTAGTGATTTTTCAAACGTCTTTTCATCGCCGCCAACCATGATAGCCAGACTTGCCGCATCGGCCCCTTTTGTGCCGCCAGARACYGGCGCATCGAGATAATTTATGTTGCRTTKTTGCAGGTGTTYTGCATTKGCGCRGGCYTGYTCCGGGGTCATAGATCCCATYTCAATGACAATTGCAYCGGCGGATATCTYRTCGCAAAGCCCRCTGTCGATYAGAACGGATTTGCTGGCGKTRTCATCAAACAACATGGTGATAACGATATCTGCTYCTGTRACGGCWTTTGCCGCTGAGGTRCAATGGRCCRCGCCATYCGATACCAGTGCCGCGGCTTTGCCAGGCGAGCGGTTCCATACRGATACSTYAAATYCGGCCTTGAGCAGGTTGCGCACCATRGGYGCYCCCATCAGTCCGATACCCAGAAAGGCGACTTTCATGCGAYGATCCTTGTGGYTTTGGTTTTGTACTGGCTTTGGCAGTTGGYGGCGCGATTAACGGGCCACCCAGCCGCCATCGACAGGTAAGGTCACRCCGGTGATCATGGAGGCAGCATTCGATGCCAGAAACCCAATGGCTTCAGCGACTTCTTCGGTCTCGACAAGTCGGCCCATCGGCGTTGCTTCGATGATCGCCTTTTCCATTTTGGGGTCGGACAAAAGACCAACGGTCATGGGGGTGCGCACAAAGGCCGGGGCCACGGCGTTGACCCGAATACCTTGAGATGCCCATTCAAGTGCCAAGGTGCGGGTTAAATTTACAAGCGCGCCCTTGGTGGCCTGATAGGCCGCATTTGGGAATATACCGCCGCCAACCAGCCCCATGATCGATGCGATGAACACCACTGAACCCTGACCGCCCTTTTGCATGCGGCGCGCTGCTTGCTGTGCGGTCAAAAAACCACCGGTCAGGTTGATGTCGACAACCCGTTGCCAGTCTTTGGCCGGTAAATCCACCGCAGGCATACGCGCTGTTGCGCCCGCATTCGACACCAAAATATCGAGCGTGTCGATACCTTCAAAGGCTGCCGTAATGCTGCTTTCTGAGGCAACATTAAGTTCAAGCGCTGTGACAGAACCGCCAGCATGACGAAGCTGCGCGGCTGCATCTTCTGCTGCATCAGGGGCAATGTCTGACAAGAAAACCTTCGCGCCGCGCGCCGCCAGCAATTGGCAACAGGCAAAGCCGATGCCCGCTGCGCCCCCGGTGACCAAAGCCGATTTGCCGTGCAGATCAAAATTCTTCATGTTTTCCGTCATTGTCTTCTCCATTCCTGCCGTTGCAGGTCAGTATTTGTTACGCGGGCAGGGTTCCGCCAAGTTCGTCATCGATATAAATCTGTATGATCTCATCAAAGCTTTGTTCGGCCACAAATCCCAGCTTTTTCGCACGCTCCGCACCAAGGGTTTGGGGCCAACCACCCACAATCGCATTGATGGCCGGATCTGGCTTGCGCTGGATGAGCGCCACCGTTTTTGGCCCTGCCACGCGTTCCAGTGCGTCGATCTGGTTGCGCACTGTGGCCGAATGCCCCGGCATATTGAGATTGCGCCAGTTTCCAAGAAATGCGGTGTCCATCGTCGCAGCGCGGATGAGAAATCCAATTGCAGCGCGCGGGCTGGCATGGCTGTGGCGCAGGCTGTCATCCACGGGCAGGATTGACGTTTTTCCGGCCAAAGGCTCGCGCAGGATTCCTGAAAAGAAGCTTGAGGCCGCTTTGTTTGGCAGGCCCGGCCTTATGCAAATTGTCGGTAGGCGTATGCCGACGCCATCAATAAAACCCTTGCGCGAATAATCGTTTAGCAACAGCTCGCAAATCGCCTTTTGGGTGCCATAGCTGGAGAGCGGTGTCAGGTGATAATCGTCACCGATGACATCGGGCAATGGCGCGCCAAAAACGGCGACAGACGAGGCAAAAACGAGGCGGGGTTTATAGGGCGAGGTTGCTGCCTCGTTGCGGATTGCTTCCAGCAGGTTCATCGTGCTGCCCAGATTGATCCGATAGCCTTTTTCAAATTCTACTTCGGCCTCGCCCGACACGATGGAAGCGAGATGAAAGATCACATCAGGGCGGCTTTTTATAAACTCGGCGGCGCGCCCATCTTGTGAGGCGTCGGTGGTGTGCAGGCTAACATCGCCGGAAAAGCCGTCTGGCTGGCTTGGCTCGACCACGTCGACAAGCGACAAATGGCGCATTTTTTGGTTTCCAAGTGTCGAAGTTTTCGCGATTTTGTTGGCCAGCTTGCGGCCTATCATCCCGGCCGCTCCAATTATCATGACATGCATGTAGCTCTCTCCAAATTTATAAATGCTGTTGGTCAGGCGAGCAGCCGGACCACCGAATATCCGGTTAGTTTCAGCTCTGAGCCGTTGAACTGCTGCCAATTGTCAAGGAAATCGACCTGCTGGCTGGCGGCAACAAAGCTGCTTGCGTCAAGAATGCTACAAGCCTTAGGCGCAAAGCTTAGTTCAAGCTGGAGATCGTCTGGCCGAAGATTGGCGAGTACAATTTCTGTGCCCTGGCTGGTGTCTGCTGCCAGGCCGATCACCCTGGAGCTGTCCGACACCTCAAGCGCGCGCAGTGGCTGCCCGCTAAGCCCTGCAAGAGCTTTGAGAACATGGAAAACCGGGTAGAGGCCGCCAACATCCTCAAACCAGGGCTGGGGGAAGTCAGTCGCCGTGTGTATCGCGCCAAAGGCACCGACAGGTTCGCCCAGAGCGACACATGATGCACCACCGCGAGCAAATTGCGTGATATATCCCACTGCCCAGGCAGCTCCCAGCAGCCCTCGTTGGCGCGGGTCGTTCCAATTCATCGCCTGACGGATGTTTTGCGGGTTTGATTTGCGCGCATTGGCATAGGGGTTGGTACGCAATCCAATGGCAGAGGGGCCAACAGCTATCGGAGTTCCATTGGCAATCGAGGCAGCACTTTGTACGATCGCGGGAAGCGTCGAAATTGTTTCCATCACCGAACGGTCATCGCCCGCATGCACTGTGCTGGAGGTGGTGAAGCTGATCAGGTCCAGCGATCCTTTGGGCGGCCGTTTTCTGTTCAACTCGGTGAAAAACACAAACATGCCGCCGCCGATTTTTGATCTTGGGAACGCTTTGCGCGCGGCGGCATAAAGCTCGGCCGCTGGTGGTGCATCGGGCCAGACACTGCCCGGAAGTGTGCCCTTCAGATCCGCCGCCGGGGATACCAGCACGATGTCAAATGTGATGCCCGCTTTGTTCAGATCATCGCCCAGATGGGCCAATTCCTGTTTGAAACCTTCAACCGAGGTAACCACCAATTCCAGCCAGGGTGCAGCGCCAAGGGCCTCAGCGGCTTCGACCTGTTTGATCAGGGTTGTGATGCTGTCGCCGCGCTGGGGGTTGTGTTCGCAAAGCAAATAGGAAAGGCTGAGGGCGTTAAGGGATTGCGCGTTTTCCAACACGGCCTGCGCATTGTCTGGATGCAGGGCTTGCCCGATGAGAGGCATGCGGCCTGCACCGGTTTCGCCCAGGGATACCGAAACGGATTGTCCATCTGATTGGGGCGGTTTGTCCCCRRTGAGYRTTAGCGAAACACGCTGTTYAAACTCGGTATTGTCCGGCAWATCATAAGGCCATGGCCGCGCYAGYGGCCGCACRTAGGTTTTATASGAGGCATCGGACCAATTGCGYTGGTCCTCCATCTCAAAAGTRTCACCTTCCATGCGCAAATTGACCTCAAGCCCATCRCTGGTCCAATGGRTGAGGGCGCGCAAATCCATCATYGGYTGGACCGGGTCAATGTCACGCGGGAATGTGCTGTCGTTGATAGAACCGTCACARCGCTCGATRCGCACYGGCTCACCGGCAACACCGKTGATCGGATGCAGCACAACAAACCCGGYGCGGTTGGTGCTGAAAGTCCCGYTCGGTGTRGCYTSGACCTGAAAGGTWAGSGTGCCATCWGATCGGCCCATGATGTCGGCGCGGTAGGTAAGTTGCTGCGCYCCRTTGTCSACYAGTGCGTTATAMCGAACCCTAAARTGGTCTGCCTTTTCGATAATCGCCAGKYCGGAAATYTTTGGCGCATATGTGCCCCAATCYGGATCRCGGACAATRTAGGAAATGGCGCGCATCACCTCTTGCCCGMCAAAGCGGATATAACGAAGATTACCCGCCTCGAACTCGGCGCTCAGATTGCCAGCACGCAATTCACGCGGTGGCTCGACGGGTTCCTCGGTGCCAAATAATTTCACCGCAAGTGTCGGTTGCTCAGTCATGCGAACGCTCCTTTTAGCGGCGATTGCGCCAATTCAGCATACGTTCCATCAGCAGAGCCGAAATAATGATAAGACCCATGGCGCTGCCCTGCCAGAATGGAGAAACGCCCAGAAGGTTCAACCCGTTGCGGATCATGACCATGATGAAAACGCCCAGTAATGTGCCGATAATGGTGCCTCGGCCCCCGGCCAGGCTTGCGCCGCCAATGACAACAGCCGCGATGGCATCCAGTTCCATCAAATTGCCGCCCAACGGATCAGCTGACAGGATTTGAGCAATGGAGAAGGTGATTGCCACAGCTGCTAGCATGCCTGAAAGAACATAGGGCAAGATCGAATAGAACGTCACATTCAGGCCCGCTGCACGGGCCGCTTCCGGGTTGGACCCAATCGCATAGATCGTCCGCCCGCCTTTGGTGTAACGCAGATAAGCAAAGGCCACGACATACAGGCAAAGCAGAAAGATGACATTGGCTGGAATGCCGAAAACCGTGGTGTAGACAATATTTGACAGGCTTTCTGGGATGCTTGAAATCGCCCTTTGCCCGGAGAAAATATACGCCAGTGAGCGGGCAATCGCCATCATTCCCAGCGTCACAACAAAGGGCGCAAGGCCAAACACGGCGATCAGGGTGCCAGAGATCAACCCGATAAACGCGCCTGAGCATGCCGCGACAAGAATGGCCAGCGGGATGGGCAAGTTAAAGTGCTGCAACGCCAGACCAAGGATAATCCCCGACAGACCGGCGACAGAGCCGACCGACAGATCAATACCGCGCACCAGAATAACAAAGGTCATGCCAACCGAAACAATGCCGATCATCACGGATTGGTCCAAAATGTTGAAAATGTTGTTCTTTGTCAGAAAATAGGGCGACATCAATGACAGGCCAATCGCAAGTGACAAGGCCAGCCCCAACATTCTTATCTCTAGGCTCTGCATGGCGGTGCGTAGGTAATTCATAGTTTCAGGGTCCCTCATTATTCGCGTCTGCCGCAGTTGTCGTGCCCTGCTGTGCGGAGATATATGCGTGTACTAAATCGCTTTGTGGTGTGACCGACCCGGGTGCAAGAACCAGCCCGATTTGGCCCAGATCATGACCACGCTTGTTGCGCATCGGCACAATCAGGGTGATCAGTCCGCTCTCAGCTTCGCTGATCCATGTCTGTGTGCTGTTGGTATCCTTGGTGCTGTTCAACGCCTGAGATATTGCCGTGTCATCGAAACGGGTTTCATGACCGGCGCTCACGCCTATTGGCGGGACACCATCGGTATTGATAATGTCCAAACAGATCGCCGTGTCGCCTTTGGTCAGAACCCAAAATGCGGTGGCACCGAATTTGCTGGCAAGGTTTTTTAACATCCGGTTGTTGCGCTCGGCAGAGGCGCGCGGSGCCGACAACAGGGCMAGYTTTTCTTCGGTAAGTGATGCGGCAGGCAAATCTGCAATGCTGACGCCATCGCTGATGACCACAAYCCGGTCTGACAACAATAACARCTCGTCAAAATCCGACGAGATTACCACCAGAGCAATGCCCTGTTCTGCGGTTTCGCGCAGCAGTTTATAGATCGTTGCCCGTGTGGCGATATCGACGCCTTTTGTGGGYTCATCCAGGATCAGCACGCGCGGTGCCACCAACAGCCAGCGGGCGATGATYACCTTTTGCTGCATGCCGCCCGAGAATGTCAGCARATTGGCATTCTGGCGRTCAATTGGCAGGTCCAGCGAGGCAAACAGGCTTTGCATTTTGCCCTGCACACGCTTGTATCCCAGACCRAAGGAACGGTCYTTACCAAGAAATCCAAGCAGCATGTTTTCACGCACTGTAAAGTCGGGAACGATGGACTGGGCACGCCTGTCTTCGGCCACCAATCCGATACCCGCCGCAACGCCCTCGCGCGGTGTTCGCGGGGCGATCAGGTTTCCATCGAGCCGCACTTCGCCCGCAGTGCGGTTTCTAAGGCCAAATATGGCTTCAACCGTTTCAGAGCGCCCGGCACCGACCAGCCCGCCAAGGCCAACGATTTCGCCTGCGCGCACATCAAATGATACATTGCGCACTTCTGGTTCGCAGGCGAGGTTTTGAACACTCAGAACAGGAGGGCCGTGAAATGTTTTGGCCTGTGCCGCCTGAGGACGGGTGAAATCCTCTAGTTTTTGGCCCACCATATGGCGGATGATGTCGGATTGAGTAAGATCGGCTGTTTCAAGCCCGTTAGCGACGGTCCGGCCTTCACGCAGGATTGTTATCCGGTCCGTGATTTCTAGACATTCCTCCAGCCGGTGAGAGACGAAAACCATTCCGCAACCGTCATTGCGCAGCGTCGTCATGATATCAAACAGCAGCTCAACCTCGGAGGGGCTTAGCGACGATGTTGGTTCATCGAAAATCAACAGTGATGCGTCCAGCGCCAGAGCCTTGGCAATCTCGACCAGTTGACGCCCGGCGGCAGATAGATCGCGTACTTCGGTATCCAGAGGCAGTCGGTGTGCTTGTCCAAGGCGCGACAGGATCTTATCGGCCCGGCGACGCAGGCTAGATAGAGAAAGCCTGCCGGGGCGTCCCAGTTCGGGTAAAAATATGTTTTCCAGAACCGTCATGTCTGGAACCAGGCTTGTTTCCTGGGCGACCAACACAATGCCCGCRTCAAAWGCATCGCGGGTRGAGCGTATGGCAAAGGGCTTGTCCAGGTACGTCAGCTCGCCTGTATCGTGCTCAATATGCCCGCTGATGATGCGCGAWARCGTCGATTTCCCYGCGCCATTGGCCCCAAGCAAACCATGCACTTCACCGCTTCGCAATTCAAAGCATGCGTCGCTCAGCGCAACAGTGCTGCCAAAGGATTTGGTGATATGAGACGCGCTGAACATGGGGGTACCTGCGTTAGTCGACGGGTAAAATTTGACATTCAGCAAAGTTTACGCAGACGGATGCCCACGTAAACTTTTCATTTAGCCGTTTCAGTGATCGAGCTTATTCGTTGCCAAAYACGGTCAACTGAATRGTAGGCTCAATCTCGSTGATATTGGCGCTGGATGCGCTGATGATATCCACGACGATGACGGCTTCTGGCGTGCCACCATTGAGRTGCTCGATGAGAGCTTCGCCGGATGTMGCACCCATTTTCCATGGYTGTTGCATGCCCGATACRACAAGCTTRCCGCTTTGYAAAAGGGGTACGAATTCGGGGATGCCGTCAAAGGCTGCAACCAGAATTTCGCCCTCGCGACGGGCCGCTTTGATRGCGCGCAATGCTCCCAGAGCTGGCGCATCATACTGGATGAAGAGACCGCGCATATCYGGGTTTGCWGTCAGCATATCCTGCACGAAWACAAAGGTTTCCTCTGCATTGTACTTTTCCATCTGYCTAAGGCCWGCATCGCCTGTGATGCCTGCTTCGGTAAGTGCATCGCGGAAACCAGCGGTACGGGCCTGGCCRTTCTGCCGGGCCTGAGAAATGGCCACAATGCCGACAGTTCCATCTTGCCAGCCTTTGGCAATCAGCGCCGCAGCAAGGGCTTCGCCAACACCGTGGGCGCCTGCGTAATTGTCGGATTTAATGAAGGAAATATGGGTGCCGCTATTGGACCCGATATCGCTTATGACGACGGGAATGCCAGCCTTTTCAGCAAGCGCCAGCACGCTGGGTGCCGTTGAGCTGTCTGTTGGCGAAATCACAATGCCAGCCACGCCGCGCGCGATCGCATCTTGGGCATTTTGCAACTGGCGCTGAGCGCTGTTAATGGAATCCAGCGCCGAGAACGTATAGCCGCCCTTTTTGGCGGAAGCTTCCACGCCATTGGCCATAATCCGCCAGAATGTGACATCAAGGCTGGGTGTAATATACACGATTTCCTTGGATTCCTGTGCCAATGCAGAACCCGCTCCCGAGATCGCCATGCACGTTCCCACGCCAACTGCAGCAATGAGATTTGTAAATTTACGTCGATTAATCATTTTTCACTCCCCTAATGCGGTGCCAAGAAATGAGCTCCGCTTCCTTTGATATTTTGCAGCCTTCTAAGTTTCCACCCGCCGGCCTTTTTGACCGATCAACAGCTACATTTTTGCAGCCGCATTTTTTAAAAACCCTTTGGTTTAGACATAAGCCAATTCTTCGTCCTGGACGGGATTGCGAAGGCAACCAATGCCATCAATCTCAATTTCGCATATGTCACCATCACGCATGTATAATGGAGGCTTGCGGGCAAACCCGACGCCTGCCGGCGTGCCGGTTACGATGACATCGCCCGGCTCCAGCGTCATCACTTCGCTCAGGGTCGAAATCAGCTCGGCGACCGGGAACACCATGTCGTCAATCGGGGCTGATTGAACAATTTTCCCATTCAGTCGCGTTTGTAATGTCATCCCGGTGCAACCGGGCGGCAAACTATCGGCGGTGACGAAAACCGGACCAAAAGCGCCCGTTCCATCAAAGTTTTTCCCGACGGTCCATTGCGGTGTTTTGAACTGGAAATCACGGATGGACCCGTCATTGAAGATTGAATATCCCGCGACATGGTCCAAAGCATTTTCAACCGAAACATATCGCGCGGATTGTCCGATTATGGCGACCAGCTCGCCCTCAAAATCAAACTGTGTTGATGCTTGTGGGCGGATCAGTGGCGCGCCTTGGCCGATCAGACTGCTGGAGAACCGCGTGAAAACTGTTGGATAGTCCGGCGTTACAAACCCGCTCTCTTCGGAGTGATCGACATAGTTCAATCCGATGCAGATGATTTTCCCCGGATGCTGAATCGGTGGCAAAATCGTTACTGCAGAAAGGTCAATGTGCTGACCCTGTCTGAGCGCCGAGGCAGCATCTGATAGGGCCGTGGGGCCCGCCTTGATCAGATCGATCAAATCGCCCGGATAGGCTTGATCAGACTTTGTTAGGCCAAAAAAACCATCCGGCGTCTCTATAGCGAGGCCCGGCAGGCCATTGTGAGACTTGCTGTGGGAAAAGGCCAAAAACTTGGTTTGAATCTGCTGTGTCATGTTGCCAAACTATTTACATTATATTAGATGGTCAACATAATAATATATTATTTGATGATAATATTTGAAATGCTTGAAGCTGATGGCTTTGAGTCTCCAACAAAAAGGTACGGGCTTGAAGTACTCAGAAAACAGGACTATTCAGAATTGCCGTGCCTTGAAAGGAATGTGCGAATCTCGCGCTTTCCTTGTGGTACGTGCGCCCTGTCTTGAGCATCAAATTTTAAGCTCATCGGCTGGGCGGGGGCTTGTTGTGCAGTCTTATTGCGGGAAACGACATGACAGATAGAGAAACAACATCCAGAAATCTGGCGGCTTCCATTTACAATGGTCTCAAAACGGACATTTTGTCGGGGCGCTTGATGCCGGGCAAAAAATTGGTCATTTCTGATCTGAGTGCCACCCATGGTGTGAGCCCGGGCGCGGTTCGCGAGGCCTTGTCCCGCCTGACATCAGAAGAGCTGGTGGTTGCCGAGCCAATGCGAGGCTTCAGAGTTGTGCCAAGCTCAGTTTCCGAACTTGAAGATCTCACTCAGGTCCGAATTTTTATTGAGCAGCATTGCCTTGAACGCGCCATGTGCGAGGGTGATCTGAAATGGGAATCCGAGATCGTTTCAGCGTTGTATCAGATAAACCGGACAGATTTCAGAAGCGCAGACGACCCCAAAATCATCAACGATGCCTGGAGCGACGCACACCACCGGTTCCACGCATCGCTTGTTAGTGCCTGCGACAGTGTTTGGATGCTCAAACTGCGCGAGCAGCTTTTTGTTCAATCGAGGCGTTACCATCATTTGTCTGTGCTGCTGCCCGCAGATGATCGCGATATCCGTACGGAGCACAGCGATCTTGCGGAGGCGGTGATTGCCCGCGACCTTGAAAAAGCAAAAGAGCTCATCGCTGCGCATTTTGAAAAAACAAAACAAATACTGAAAAACTCCGCTTTGATTGGAACGGGCCAAGGGAATGTGCCGGGCTAGACCAAGCCATATCAGGCGCCTGTGAGTGCGTGATCAATTGAACCCGTCACCAGCATTGTTCCGTCTCTTAGTCAGCGCAGCATCAGCGATGGCAGCCAAAGGGTGATTTCTGGGAATAGGATGAGCAAAAGTAAGACGGTGAATTCCATGACTAGGAAGGGGACAATGCCTCTGAAAATTGTGCCCAGTTTCACACCGGTTTGTGCTGCGGCAACATAAGCGTTGAGGCCAAGGGGTGGTGTGAGCAGGCCAATTTCAACGGTTTTTGTCACAACAATGCCGAACCAGACAGGGTTATAATCCAGTGCCATTACGGTTGGAAAGGCTAGCGGCATGGCCAGYGAAAGGATTGCCAGCTGATCCATGAACATTCCCATGATCAACAGAGAAATGATAATRATKSCSAGRATSRCTTCACGCGGCATATCTGTGTTCGACACAAACTCCARCAGGGTATGCGTGATGCGCGTGAAGGCCAGATAATTTGAGAAAATGGCCGAGCAGGCAACAATCGCCATAATCATAACCGTCGCTCTGATGGCYCGGCTCATAGAATTATTGAAGGCGGTAAAGCTAAAAGTGCGTTGAAGAATGACAATGACCAGCGCACCCATGACGCCCAGAGCAGCAGACTCTGAGGGCGATACGATGCCGCCATAAATAGCGCCGATAACGCACACCATGAGTATGCCCATCGGGAAAACATGCCGCGTTTCTTTGATCGCTGATTTGAGAACGAMTGGATCACCTTTGGGCGCTTGGTCTGTTGTATGGGCAATGATGGTGATCACCACGATGAGGCCAGCGGCAGTTAAAAGGCCCGGCAAAATGCCGGCGATGAAGAGCTTGCCAATCGAGGTTTCAGTTAGAACACCGTAGACAACCAGCACGATTGATGGCGGTACGACGACGGCAAGGGTGCCGCCAACRCTGACGACSGCCGCYGCTAATTGTTCTGAATAYCTGTGCTTTCGCATTTCRGGRTAGGCTGATGCGGCCATGGCGGCTGTTGATGCGGTTGAACTGCCAACCAGCGCGGCAAGGATCACGGATGCTGCGGTTGTCGCCATCGCAAGGCCGCCCTTGACGTGTCCGATCCAGGTTTGGCAAGCCAGCACCGCCCGCCGGGTAACGTCGCCAGCAGTTAGTATTTCGGCCATCAGGATGAAGAGCGGAATTGCCACCAGAATAAAGGATGATGACGAGTCAAAAAAGGTTCTTTCAAGCACCGCCAAAGCGGGGCGCAAGCCAAGGTTTGAGGCAAGGCCAACAAAGCCGGCAAGGCCCATGGCGAATGCAATTGGCATTCGGAACACCATAAACACAGCAAGCAACAAAAGAATGGCAAAGAATATCAACATTGGGGTTTTGGCTCCTCATTATGGGTGACCAGTTATCCGGCCACCCACTTGTTTCTCGGCAGATGGAGCTGCCTATTGAGCCGTTAATTCACGATATTGATTGAGCACGCTCGCAGCTTGATCATTTTTAATGCGCTCAAGCCAATCATTGCTCACCAGTTGCATTGCATCGCCCAAGGCCACCAGTTCCTCATCACTAAATGAATAGGTGCTGATACCTTGTGCGGCCCATTCTTCAACAAGGCCGACAACTGATTTATCTTGTGCTTCAGCTACATGCATGGCTGTCTCGCTGCCCAAGCTGACCATTTCAGCCTGGATGTCATCAGACAGTGATTCAAACAGATCGGTTCTCACAACCATGACAAAGCTATAGCCGCCAAACGATCCGTTTGTAGAGATATTGCTGACGACTTCGTTGAGCTTGTAACCTGGCACGGAAGCCAGCGGAAAAAGGACCGCATCAAGGCGGCCGCGCTCCACGGCGGTATAGACTTCTGGCCCCGGTATTGAGATGCCAACAGCGCCAAGTGCGCGCGCGGTCATGGCCTGGGTTGAGCCGGATGTGCGCACATCAAGCGCGTCCCAATCGGTTGGCATACCAAGGCGTTTCTTTGCCAACACCTGATAGGGCGGAAGCAAAAAGCCAAAAATCGGGGTAACACCAGCTGCGAGAATTTCATCCCGCAATGGGCCCTCTTTGAGCATTTGTTGAATGGCTTTGGTTCCCGCTACCGCAGAACCGGAGAAGCCGGGCAGGCCGACAACAGAATTCAATGGCAACACATCACTATGGTAGAGCGCACCGATGAGCGCCGCATCGAGGATGCCATTATTGACGGCATCAAGCTGTGCTTTGGATTTTGCAGCCTGCTGAGATGGGAAATGCTCAAAGTTTAGCGCGCCACCAGTGGCCTTTTCCAGTGCAGCCATCCATTTCGTTGTGCCCTCGACAGAGACGATATGGCTCGTCGACTGAAAATCTCCCAGCCGTATTGTTTCCGCAGTGGCAGCCCCAACGGTGAGAGCTGCAACTCCAGCTAATGTGAGCGATAGTTTGACTAAAAATGTCATTTTATTTTCCTCCCTAGTAATTTTAGGTATTTGTTTGTTCGCTTTCATTYTTGATGAAAGCGTCGTGGATGAGTCGGAGCGYAAGCACACCACAACCCAATGGGATTACGGCGTAGGCCCAGCCCAAGGGCCAATCGACGACGCCGTATTCAACTTTGTTGTGCACGAAGGCACTGAGGCAGAATTTTCCGGACATGAAAGTRACTGCGGCAAAAAACAATGCRGGCAGTAACAAACGTGATTTTGCGATGACACGYCCTGCCAATCCGGGCARATATTCAGGYACAAATTCAAGTGCCAGATGCCCTCCCTCGCGATAAACRCGAGAGAGYGAYAATGTGGCCACCGCAGGCATCAAATAYAGCTCTGTAACCTCGAAYTGTATCTGTACCGGTATGCTAAACAGMAGGCGCAACAGGATATCGGCATTGATCAACRCCGCGACAGCGACAAGGCAGAAGCATCCTCCAAAATGRAGGATATCTTCAATCGTAACCAAGATTTTTTCAAAAATGTTCAACCTGATCTCCCTCATCGACTGCCGATAAGCCCCGCCTAGCGCTTTGGAAGYTCGACGATAGCTGTGCCGATGGCGGACAACTCTCCGTCTTGCTGTTCAGCGCGTTGTTGGATTTCCACCAAATGGCGGTCTCCTTCGGTGAATTTATGGGTTACGCTGCTCTTGATGAGGATGATGTCGCCCTCTGGGTTATGGCGGCGGACCTGGCATTTTGCCTGCCGCAGAAAACCATCATCCCCCATCCAGTTGGTAATCTGGTGGGTGAGCCATGAGGTGCGCTCAGGGCCATAATCATAGGCACCGGGCGCGCCAACTTCGAGAGCAAACTCTTCTTCCCAGTGTACCCGCTCCGGGCAATCAGGAATGCCGAAACGGTTTTTGATAGCGGCACCGGGGTGCTTTTGTTGCAGCTTCCAGGCCAGTTTATTCGCTCGGATATACAAGCCGCCCCAGCCCTGCGCATAGGCGACAAAGCCTGTTACGGTCATCGGTCCCTTGACCATGACGGGCAGCTCATCGCCTTCGTTTACATCGTCCCAATACCGGGTTTCTGCGCCGCGAATGGTCTCTTCCTCGTAATATTTTGTATAGCTGTCGAGCTCTTCTTGCGTATAAACGCGATGGCCTTTTGCGCGGATTTCGGTGTATTTGGTGCCGTTTTCGCGTGCTTCATTGCGGTCTGTTCTAAAACACCAGCTGTCGGCCTCGGCCAGCATGTCGCCGGTTTTCGCGTCATAAAAATCAACATGATAGGTTTGCTGCACCGCGCGACCGGCAAAGCGGGTGTCATGCTCCACCAGATCTTTGAGATAGGCTTCGGTGCGTATTTCGGTATTGCGCAATATTGGTTTGTGCCAAACCCAATCGGCACCAGACCACATGGCATGAACGCCGGGCAGGCCGCCCACATATCCAGAGATGATGCGGCTCGTTGCGAACAAGAAGCTGGGCAGTGCAACCACTTCGCCAAATTTTGTGGTTTTGGCATATTCGGGGTCGCACCAAAGCGGGTTATCATCGCCGATACCATGGGCGTAATGGCGAATATTATCTCGCGTCGCCTCATAGCACCAAGGCTCAACAGTATTCACGATTTTCACACCGATACGCTCACGCAGACTATCGAGGCCTTCCGGCGTGATTTTCGGGAATTTTCTTTGTAGTATTTCGCTCATTATTTTCTCCTTGAAATTTGGGCGCGTGATGGATGAGGCCTAGCCTGCTGTTTCCATCTTCTTGGCTTCGTCGTGCCGCAAAATATTGCGGTTCACTTTGCCTGCGGGTGTTTTGGGTAACTCGGTAACGAACGCCATTTGGCGGGGATATTCATGGCGGCTGAGGTTCGTGCGAACGAGTTCCTGTATCTCTTCAGCCAATCCCTCATTCTCATCGCCTTTGAGGACGATAAATGCCTTTACGACCTGGCCCCGAATACTGTCTGGCACGCCAATGGCGGCGCATTCCGCGACTTCAGGATGGCGCAGGATTGCGTCTTCAATCTCAACCGCACTCATGGTCCAGCCAGCGGAAATGATGACATCATCGGCGCGGCCCGCGTGGTAGAAATAGCCATCATCATCAACGCGGCCCAAATCCTTGGTCGGGAACCATTCACCGCGCTTTTTGACCATCAGCTCGCCTATCTCATTAGGCTTTGAGGGGCTGCCATCGGCATTTTGAACTTCAACCTCAACACCGGGAACGATTTTGCCCATGGCACCATCGCGCACTTCCAGATCGCCTGATCCGGGGTAATTCGCGATGATCACACCGATTTCGGTGGTGCCGTACATCGAGCACACTTTGGGTCCGAACAGATTTTCAATGTAATTGGCTGTCTGGGTGTCGATAGGCTCGCCGGTAAAGGTCAGCTTGGCGATTGCGTATTTAAACTCTTCAGCTTTGCCGGAATTTCGCATCATGCGATAATGGGTGGCGGCGGCTGTGAGATTTGTAATTTTGAAATCCTGCAGTGCTTTAAGCAGTCTCACCGCATCAAACCTGCCGCTATATGTTCCGGTCGAAACGCCAATTGCCAGCGGCGCAAATGTGCCGTGCCACAAGCCGTGGCCCCAAGCGGGGGAGGAGGGGCAGAAGAAACGGTCGCCGGGGCGAATGCCCGTGGCGTATAGGGCGGCGACCATCAAAGTGACGATGGATTGATGGCTATGGCGAACAGCAGCGGGCAAAAGCCGAGTGGTGCCCGATGTGTATTGCAGGACAGCGAGGTCTTTGCCGCTGGTGTTCCAGTCAAATGTTTCAGGCAAATGGGCGATGCTGTCTAAAAACGCCTGATCGACGATGGTAACGTTTTTGGCCCCGCCATCTTTGCTGTCCTGCGCCTTGTCCGCATTGGTGAAGAACAATTCGGGCGCGCAATCACCGATCCGCAAGCGGATGCCATCTGGCCCAAATAGCGTGAACATCGGCACAGCCACCGCGCCTGCTTTCAACACGCCGAACAGTGCGCAATAAAACGGCAGCGATGGCTCGATCATTACTGCAACGCGGTCGCCTTTTTTAATGCCCTTGGAAATCAGATAATGCGCGATTTGAGATGACCGGCGGCTTAACTCTGCAAATGTGATGATCTCATCATTGCCCTCATAGTGAGCTATCCGCAGCGCAATATTTTCGCCATCGACATGCCGGTCCAGGCAYTCATGCGCAATGTTGAAATGCYCGCGAKYTCCTGAGAACAGATCCCAAAGCGCCTCTTTCGAGAAGTGTTTTTGCGCATCGGCGTAGGATGTGTAGTCCGTCAGACGGGCCATGKCCGCTGTTCTCCAAAATATGTTTATCGGGCCACGCAAAAGGTGCCTCGTTTGTCATTGACAAGAGTAGAGATTGGAGCAAAGTATTGTCAATATGAATAATTATTGTATATAGACAATGAAATACATTGTTGTCGGAGGTGAAAATGGACACGCAGGACAAGAAAATCATGACCAAAAGGTCGGTGCCCGCCGTGACGCGCGCCCTTGCTATTATGAGATTGTTGGCGCGCTCTTCCAGCCCAATGGGCGTCAACCCAATTGCTCGAGACCTGGAGCTTGTGCCCAGTACCTGCCTGCATATCCTGCGTGTTTTGCAGGATGAGGGGATCGTTGATTTYGATTCYAAYACCAAAAGATATTCGATCGGSATTGGCATTTTGCCGCTCGCCCGATCGGCGCTCCAACACAATACTTTTTCYACGCTCGTKCAGCCGCGCCTTTCAAATCTGTCAAAGAAATTTGGGGTGACCAGCATTGCCACCCAGCTTTCTGAGCCGGGGCAAATGGTCGTGGTRGCTTTGTCTCAATCCAGCCTTCCATTTCGTCTKCARGTCGATTTGGGCAGCCGGTTTCCATTGTTGATCAGTGCCACCGGCCGCCTTTATGCGGCCTAYAAYGAGCGRGATGARGAAGTCTTGCGCGCGGARTTCGRCCGKYTGGTTTGGGACCACCCGCCTTCATTTGAAGAYTGGTGCGMGSAGGTCGATCAGGTRCGYGCACAAGGTTACGCGGTTGATCARGGYTCMTACATTTCVGGSGTAACCGTTGTCGCTGTRCCSGCATTTGGAACCRATGGAAAGATGAWCCGCTCGCTTGTSGCSATTGGCATCACTGAGCGGTTCTCAAAAAATGAAGTCCCCAAGCTTGCGAAAGCGCTGATGAAAATCCGGGAYGAAATTCATAGCTTACAAATTGAAACTGGGARTTAGGGTTTGACCCAATCTGTGATGATRCCCGATGGCTGGCGAGCCCTTAAAATCGATGGGTTTATGGGTCATATTGGCCCGCTGTTGAAGTCAACTGATGAGACAAGCCGCAATCCTTATGGCCTGCAAATGCGTGAGGCCCATATGAACGCCATCGGCTTTGTTCRTGGCGGTGTTGTTACTGGRTTCCTGGACCAGGTTCTGGCGTTAGAAGCCTGGAACGCTGTGGGCCGCCAGCCCACGGTTACTGTCCAGATGGATACCCGATTTGTGAGATCTGCGCGCGCAGGCGATTTTCTGGAAGCGCGCGCCGACATACGCCACGAAACGCGCTCGATGATATTTGTCGATGCGGATGTGTATTGCGGRGAAGATTTGGTCGCCTGCGCCAATGCCGTGATGAAAATTGTTAAGRAGSCAGGATAATCCCATGAGTAATTCCCCAGATACTGGCCGCACGGGGCCGCTTTCAGGTGTCAAAGTTCTAGACTTCTCACGCATTCTCTCTGGCCCSWMKGCMASCMWGMTKYTSGSCGAYCTKGGMGCTGAAATCATCAAAATTGARCCGATTGAAAAGGGCGATGAAACGCGTAGTTTTCCGCCGTTTCAAGGGGAGTTAAGCCATTACTTCATTGCCCTCAATCGCAATAAGAAAAGCGTTTGCCTGGATTTGAARWCGCCRGAAGGCCTGGCAATTGCCARRCAAYTATCGCAGCAATGCGATATCGTTTTGGAGAATTTCAGGCCAGGTGTCATGGATCGGTTGGGCTTGGGCTATGACGCGCTGAAGGCGGATAATCCATCCATGATTTATTGTTCCATCACAGGCTTTGGCAAAAACAGCCCCCATGGCAATAAGCCTGCTTTTGATATTGTGGCGCAAGCTTTGTCTGGTGTTATGAGTGTCAATTGTGAGCCGGGGCAATCGCCCAATAAAATGGGACTTCCAATTGGTGATCTGGCGGGCAGCATCTTTTCGCTATTTGGCATTCTTGCAGCGCTGCATGAGCGAAACACAACAGGACACGGCCGCCATGTGGAAGTTGCCATGCTTGATAGTTTGATCGCGATGCAGGGTTATTTATCCCAGCTTTATTTCATAACTGGCCAGAGCCCAAAACCCGTCGGCACCCGCCACCCCAGCATCGTGCCTTATGGCTCTTACCCCACAAAAGATGGCCATGTGATTGTGGCGTGTTTGACCGAGCGCTTTTGGCATAATTTTGCGCGTTGTCTGGAGATGGAAGATCTGATYACAGACCCRCGGTTTGCRGCCTATGARAARCGGCTYGCRAACAGTGCGCAGCTGGAGCCTATGCTGCAGGCGCGTATGCTACAAAACACCACCAAATACTGGTTGGAACGGCTTACCGTCTTTGATGTTCCCAACGCGCCCATATTGAGTGTCGGCGAAGCGTTGGATCAAGAGCATGTTGCGGCGCATCAGCTGATTGAAACCGTAAACCACCCGGAAGTCGGCGACATGCGATTGGTTCGAGGACCCATTCTTTTTGACGGTGAAGGGCCGGGGCCATCCAGCGCGCCGCCACTTTTGGGCGAAAATACAAAAGAGGTTTTGGCAAATGAACTTGGGTATAGCGATGCGGCGGTTGCCAAACTCAAGTCCAAGAACGTCATTGGATAAGGGAAACTGCGCGCGCAGGTATCTTAGTTAGCCAAAGTTAGCCAAAAATTGACCCTATGCCCATCTCCTTTTAGTGCGCCTTTTTGATTGCTGGTGTGGTTCATCAGCAAGATAGGCATGCCTATTCCCGGAAATGCATCTTGGATGCTTTTGATCAAACCAGACCCAGGCCATGGCTCGTTGATGCCCCTATAGGGGCGTCACGATTGTATCCAGTCTATCAAATTTTACCCCAAAAAATACGCTAAAGAATATCGGGTGTTCGCACCAATCTTCTCAAAAATCGTCTGCCTCAACGCACTAGGTTTGGACACATCAAGCTAAAAATTAGCTTTCTTGACACTGATTATTGTTCCTATATATGGACCATCATCCCGTTGACGGGGATACCTTCTTTTCCTTATGGTGTTTTGCAAGGCCGATAAGACGCAAAAAAGCGCAATTTTCGGCCAATTGGAATCTTGAGTTTAGGAAACCAACAACTGCAAAAAGCATCTTTCAGGGAGGGAAGTATGAGACGTAATTTTCTTAAAGGACTGACCGCAACATTATCGATGGCGGTAATGATGGGCATGCCAACCATAGCTACCGCGCAAACAGCGGCGGAGTTTTATAAGGACGGCATTATAAAGTTCATCGTCCCTTACAAGCCCGGCGGCGGCTATGATGAATACGGACGTTTGATTTCCCCATTCCTTGAAAAATACACAGGCGCGCGGGTTGATATTGTCAACATGCCCGGTTCCGGCGGCCTAAAAGGTGCTAACGAGATTTTCAATTCGCCAGCTGATGGTTTGACAATCGGTATCATCAACGGTTCTGCCATGGTCACCAATGAGTTGGCCGAAATCAAAGGGGCTTCTTATAAGGTTGCCGACTTTAATTTTCTTGGCCGGATGGTTGCCGATCAACGCGTTCTTGCGGTGTCCGTCAAAAGCGGCATCGAAAGCTATGATGACATTTTGACATCAGAAAAGCCGGTTTTGCTCGGCGCGACGGGCCTTGGCGGTTCAACCTATGTTGATGCGGTGATCATCGGTTCGGTGATGGGCAACAACCAAAAGGTCATTCATGGCTTTAACAGCTCCTCAGATGTGCGTCAGGCGCTGTTGCGCGGCGATATTCAAGGGATGTGGGGTTCTTGGGGCTCTGCACGCAAAGGCGTTGCCGCTGGTGATTTCAGAATCGTAACCCACAGCGCACGCGATGGCGATGCCAATACGCCCGGCATTCCAAGCATTTTTGAGTATGCTGCCAAATTGGATAATGCGTCCCTGGCACAAGAGGTTTTGGTCGCATGGGATGCGCTGTCCGCTGTTGGACGCCCGGTTGCGACACCTCCTGGTGTGGCTGAAGATCGTGTCGCGTTTTTGCAAGAGGCATTCGCTAAAGCCATTACAGATCCTGAGTTCTTGGAAAAAGCCAAGCAAGCCAAACGGGCGATCAACTATATTGATGGGCCAAAAATGGTGGAAGCTGCAAGTTTGGCGACAAACCTCACGCCAGAAGTTCGCGAGCTGTTTGTTGCTGCGATCCGCGGCGAACTTTAATCAAAAAAACGAATTGGTTACGCCGGATTATTTCGGCGTAACCACTCCTGAATACTCAAATTGGGCGGGACCAATTTATGACCATTATTGAGGGGATGACGTCCGGGTTTTTCCAGGCGATCAGTCTCGGTGTCTTGCCATATCTGATGACCGGGGCGATGTTTGGTCTCGTCATCGGTTTAATACCAGGTCTCAGCGGGCATTTCGCCATGGCGATGGCCGTGACTTTTCTTTAYTCAATGGAGCCCAGTGCAGGCATCGCCTTCATGCTCGGCGCTCATTCCACCGTRGCRCAGGGTGGCGGATTRACCGCTATTTTGTTCAGCACMCCYGGCACCGGCCAAAACGCAGCAACCTTGCTGGATGGYCCGCCAATGCGCGATCGCGGTGAGGCTGGTAAAGCKGTTGGGGCCGCTATGGCTTCCTGCTTTCTTGGTGCGACGTTCGGCGCTGTTGCCTTGGCGCTCCTCATCCCGATCTTGCGCGATGTTGTGCTGCTGTTTGGCCCGCCAGAGATTTTCGTTCTCGCATTCCTTGCGCTCACTTTTGTTGCCATTCTTGGCAAGGAAGACATGTCCCGCAGTCTGATCGCCGCCCTGTTGGGCTTGCTACTGGCGATGATTGGTGTGGACAACGTGACCAACACCGAGCGCTTCACGATGGGTTCTAGCGAYCTGGCKGAYGGCCTRTCACTGGTGCCMGTTATCCTTGGSCTGTTTGCTGTRGCYGAGATGATTGAACTGTGGGTGCGCGGTGGTACTTTGGCAAAAGATATACCCAACCCTTTATCGGCTCGCGAAACTCAAAAGCAGATTTTTGAGGGTATTGGTATCGCMTTTTCCAAATGGTGGYTGGTGCTACGYTGTAGCGCAATTGGCACYGTYATGGGCCTCATTCCTGGCCTTGGTAGCGCGCCTGCCGCGTTTGTTGCCTATGGCCATGCCAAGCAAACATCCAAAGACAAGGCCAGCTTTGGCAAGGGTAATATTGAAGGCGTGATCGGCGCAGAAGCTGCCAATGATGCTGTTGAAGGCGGTGCKCTGGCATCTACCATTGCCTTTGGTATTCCGGGGTCATCTTCCATGGCGATCTTGCTCAGCGGCCTGTTTATTCTGGGTCTTGAAACCGGCCCGCAAATGCTGACCACCAATCTGGATATCGTGTTCGTCATGATCTTCACGATCATCATTGGCAATCTGTTTGGCACAATTGTCGGGATGTTCCTTGTGAACCCRTTGTCCCGTGCAACCTCAATCCGCTCTTCGCTGATGGTACCGGTATTGCTGGCGATCATTGTAACGGGTGCCTACGCGTCGGACCGTTCCTTGTTTGATATCGGCATTGCCCTTGGTTTTGGCATCATCGGGTATCTGATGAAGGTTCTGAACTACTCGCGCGCCGCGCTGTTGATCGGTTTTGTTCTGGGCTTTGCCGTTGAGAAAAACCTCTATCTGGCGCTGCTGATTGATGGGCCATTTTTCTTCATGGAACCCATTCCGCTAACACTGACACTCATAACCGTCACGTTTCTGGCTCTCAATATTTACACACTGATCAGAGATCGCAAGAAGGGTATGGCTCATGAATAACGACAGCACGAACCAGACAAGCACGACGCCGACAAAGAATGATGATCAGGCCCATAACAATATTTGGGTGTTGGAAATCGTCTTCGTGCTGGTGCTTGGCGGCCTGATTATAGCTGCCTTTATTGAGGCGCTGAGCTATGAGTTGGTTTCCTCTCGCACCCCGTTTGTCATCATGGTTCCAATGCTCTTTTTGCTTGGAATTCAACTCATCAAACTGTTGCGGGCAGGCGATATGTCTACCGTTTCAGAACGTGTTCAGTCTGCTTTTGCGGGGCGTCTCCCAGCGTTCAGCAAAATCTGCAGATTGATGCGGTGGCTTACAGCGCTTTTGGGGACAATCATTGTTGCTGGGCATTATGTTGGTATTGCAGCCTTCATATTTGCATTGACGCGAATACTCTCCCGCGAAAAACTGCGCATCAGCTTGATCACTACCGCTGTAACCACCGCTATCATTTTTGTTGGCTTCGAATACGGCTTCAARATCGAGCTGTTTCGCGGCCTGATCTATCGCTATTTCGCWGGCTWCAAARTCTTCTAAWTCACTCAATACTTYCCTCCCAAATTCAGGATTAATTATGCACGATATCGTCTCAGGCAAAGTTCATTGGCACGAGCCAAAATCAGAAGAACGCGCAGGGCACGGTACGTTTGGGCAGCCGAAAACTGACTATGACAAGTTCATGGATTCTGACGGCATTGGCACGTTTCGCGGGTTGGGTTTTAACTCCATCCACGACCTGCCGCTCAACGATTGGCCCAGAATGGGCGGCCGCGGACACTACATTCAATTGCATGGCACRGAAGGCAAATGGGGCTGYTACGTTGTAGAAGTRCCCGCCGCTGGTGCCTTGATCCCCGAAAAGCACATTTACGAAGAAGTCTTCATGGTGGCCGAAGGGCGCGGGACCACCGAAGTGTGGTTGGAGCATGGCGGCCCAAAGCATGTGTTTGAGTGGCAAAAAGGATCGCTGTTTTCAGTACCGGTCAATGCCTATCACCGGATTGTAAATGCCACCAACAAACCGGCATTGCTGATTGCAGGCACCACAGCGCCCAATCTGATGGACCTCATTGGCAACACCGATTTCATTTTCAACGCACCGTATAATTTCAACGAYCGTTATTCTGCKGCGTCTGATTTTTACAAGCCTTCAGAAGAGATTGAGCCMGATCCCATTYGCGGGCTGGCCATGCGCCGYACCAATCTGGTGCCCGATGTTGTGAACTGCGAAYTGCCRYTGGATAACCGTCGCTCACCGGGCTATCGCCGCGTTGAACCCTTCATGACCGGCAAYAAGTTTTATCTTTGGCTGGGTGAGCATGAAACCGGGCGTTATTCAAAAGCCCACGCCCATACATCTGCSGCGGTTCTCATCGGCCTCAARGGCAAGGGCTAYACCTACACTTGGCCAGAAGAATTGGGGCCAACRCCGTGGAAAGATGGCCATGGCGATATGGTTCAGCGCATTGATTATGGCCAGTTTGGCATGGTCAGCGCTGCGCCGGGTGGCTCGCGCTGGTATCATCAGCATTTCAATGTATCGGATGAGCCTTTCCGTGTTTCGGCATGGTTTGGGCCCAATCATCCATCCCTGGTAACGGGCTTAAAGCCAGGTGAAACGCAGATAGATTACACCGCCATGGAACTCCATGAAGGCGGAACGGCCATTCCCTATTGGCAGGAAGATCCGTTTTTGCGTAAAGAGTTTGAAGATCAAATCCGAAGCAGCGGCGGCACCTTGCGTATGGAGCCMTCRCGCTATGTCAAACCAGAGGGGATTGACTGGCCTCGTGATTGAGCAATCCAATATTARTGACGTTGATGGTGGGCGGATTTTCTTTTCCGGGGCTGGGCGMAGCCTGCTTGAGGAAGATGAAATCATGCTCACCAGCGTCGGCGTGGACATTGGTTCATCGACAGCTCATTTGATGTTCTCGCGTATCACGCTGGAGCGTCTTGACACACGGTACATCGTGACAGATCGCGAAGTGCTTTACGCCTCCGATATTTTGCTCACCCCTTATCGCGATGATGGCGATATTGACACGCATATTTTGGCGAATTTTATCGAGAAGGAATATGCCCAAAGCGGTGTTTCGCGCGATGATGTTGATACCGGGGCGCTGATTTTAACCGGTGTCGCGGTGCGCCGCCGTAATGCGCGCGCCATTGGTGAGCTTTTTGCTGCTGAAGCAGGAAAGTTCGTATCTGTCAGCGCCGGCGACCGGCTTGAAACCATCATGGCAGCTCATGGCTCGGGTGCTGTTGCAGCCTCGCAAGATGGCCGGAAAATTCTCAACATCGATATTGGCGGCGGCACCACCAAGTTGGCTGTTTGCCAAAATGGCGACGTGACAAGTCTGACGGCAATCGAAGTTGGCGCAAGGCTGGTGGTCACAGACCAGAGTGATGCGATTATCCGGTTGGAAGAATTTGGCGCGCAGGCATTAGGGGCACAAAAAACACTCGGCAGTTCTCTATCTGGCACTGAAAAAGAGGCGCTAGCCCAACTGATGGCAGAGCGTATCATGTTGGCGTTAAAGGGCGGCCTTGATGACGCGTTCAGGCGCTTGCCGCAATTGCCTCAGGGGACTGATTATGACGGGGTCATCATTTCAGGTGGGGTCTCTGAATTTTTCTACAACGACAGCTGCGAAGACAGATTTGGCGATTTGGGCGCGCCTCTTGCTCATGCATTAAGAGGCCTCATCAATGCAGCAGACTTGAATGTTTTGCCGCACCGCGATGGCATACGCGCCACCGTTGTGGGCGCCTCGCAATATACGGTTCAGGTGAGCGGTAGCACCGTTTACATCGATCCGCTGGATGTGCTGCCACTGCGCAATATCGCAACGATCAGGCCAAAACTGGCCCTGCCGGATGATATCTCAATTGATGACATTGCGCAGGCCGTGGCGCATGAATTGCAGCTTTATGATTTGGACACGGCACACCAGCCAGTGGCCATTGCCTTTGCCTGGGAGGGCTCGGCCAGCTACGCCCGTTTGGATGCTTTAAGCCAAGGTTTGGTCAAAGGCCTCACACCACTTCTTGATGCAGGGCATCCAATGATTATCGTTGCCGATGGCGATATTGGCGGGCTTTTAGGCATGCATTGCCGAGAGAATAATTTGACCCAAAACCCGGTTGTCTCAATAGACGGGATCAATCTTGAATCTTTTGATTTTGTCGATATTGGCGAGGTCATCCGCGCCACGGGATCGGTGCCAGTGGTGATTAAATCACTGATTTTCCCTGGCGAAACCAAACAGCAAAAATCGCAGGAGGCGGCATGAGCTCAGAAATTGATCAGGATGTTCCAAAGTCGGTAAAATCAATCTGGCCCGCCGTCATTCTGCTGGTGTTTGCCATCGCCGCTTACGTTATTGCGCAAGACTACAGTGAGGTTTCGCGGCGCTTCCCATCCTTGGTTGCCGCGACCATGGTGGTGCTGGCGCTGATCGAYCTTTACAGCCGCTCCGGWCTGCCSGGACAAAAGCTCGTCAATTCCTTTTGGGGAAGCGAYTTTGAKCGCCGCGAGATGTCTCAYAATCCGCCSGTGCGCGAMGAAGTTAAACTGTTTGCCTGGCTTGGYCTGGCCTTTTTYGGCATGGCGATTTTCGGCATTTTGGCCGCTGCGCCCGTCTTTACCTTTYTGTTCACACGGTTCCGRACCGAGCGCTCACTTAGCCAATCYGCGCTCGCAGGATTTGTGGTTCTGGCGTTTGAATATTCGGTGTTCGAATGGGCGCTTCATTACCAGCTTTATCGAGGTTTGATTTTAACAGGAGAAGGGTTTTCCGCTTGGTGAAAACCCAAACTTAGGAGGGAATACGCATGAAGTATTTACTTAAAGTCGGCGTTGTTGCGATTGCAACATTCGCAGCAGGAGCTGCTAGCGCTGATTTTCCAAATGACAAACCCATCAAATTTGTGGTGCCTTACAGCGCTGGTGGCGGGTTTGACACTATTGTGCGCACCTTTGCGCCAGAGCTGGAAAAAGCGCTGGGCGCAACCGTTGTGCCAGCAAACATTAAGGGCGCATCCGGTACRCGCGGTGGCCAGGCAATTTCGCGCGCCAAGGCTGATGGCTACACAATCGGAATTTACAACATTCCTGGCCTGACAGTGTCGCAAACTCTTGGCCGTAAACTTGGTTTTGACCTTGATGCGGTTAGCTGGATTGCCAATCTGGCTCAGTCAAAATACGGCATTGCTGTTAAAGGCGATTCCGAYATTAAAAGCATCAAGGACCTTTGCGACCTTGGCCGCCCCATCAAGCTGTCCGATACCGGCAAGGACACAACATCATCGATCACATCCGTCATCGCCTTTCACATYATTGGCTGTGATATCGTCAATGTGACCGGCTATAGCGGCTCCAACGACACCATGATTGCGGTCATGCGCGGTGAAGTTGATGCAACGTTGAARCCGATCTCAACCTTGATGAAATACACCACRACCGATGATTTGCGGATGATCGTSACCTTCACYGATGAAACAGCTGTCGAAGGCGTGCCTTCAACAACMGAACTTGGTTATCCTGAGTTGGCTAAATTTGGCCTGAACCGTGTTGTTGGCGGRCCGCCAAACATGTCTGCTGAACTGATTGAAAAGCTGGCCGTTGGCTTCAAGGCCGCTGTGGATAGCGACCCAATTCAAAAATGGGCAGATGGTACAAACACCACGCTGACATTCATGAATTCCGATGAAACCAAAGCCATGATGGAAGAGCTTTCAACTTTGTATCTCGAATACAAAGATCTGTTGAAATAGCACTTTTAAAATTGCCAAAAAAATGACCAGTGCGCGCGGGCTATCTGCGCGCATTGGAACCCAAAAAAGGATAATGCAATGGGCTTTGAAGCGCTGTTTGGAGCAATCGTAGAAGTCGCGAGCGGTGGAAGCATCTTGTATCTCATCGCTGGCGTTCTGCTTGGGTTATCCTTTGGGGTGATCCCAGGTTTGGGCGGCACAACGGCTCTTGCTTTGTTGATTCCCATCACCTTCGGCATGGAATCGCTCGATGCGATGTATCTGGCGGGCGGCGTTATGGGGGCGACATCTTTTGGCGGCTCGATTACCGCAATTCTTCTAAATACGCCCGGTACTGCACCCAACGCMGCYACCTGYTTTGATGGCTATCCTTTGGCCCARCAGGGCAGGGCTGGCTATGCCATTGGTGCATCCGCWTGCGCTTCAGCATTGGGCGGATTAATTGGCCTCTTTACCCTCATTATGTTTATCCCTTTGGCCAAAAAAATCGTGCTGAGCTTTGGCCCAGCGGAGTTTTTTCTGCTGACCGTATTGGGACTGACAGCCATCGCCGTATCGGTGCGTGGCAAGTTATTGCGCGGGCTGATTTCCGGTGCTGTTGGGCTCATCATCGCCTTTGTGGGTGCCGATGCTATCACCGGCGATTTACGCTACACAGCTGACATCAGCTATCTATGGGATGGTATCCCGCTTGTTCCTACACTGACCGGAATGTTCGCTATTTCTCAGATGATTGAGCTTGCCCTCAARGGTGGCTCMGTKGCRTCAGATACCGATCTTTCRAAGGAAAAAATCAGCGGTGTTTGGGAGGGGGTTCTCTCCGTCTTCAAAAACTGGACCGTGTTRTTGCGTGGCTCCTTCATTGGCACGCTCATCGGCGCCGTGCCGGGCCTGGGCGGCACTGTTGCTTCCTTCCTGGCCTACAGCTCCACTGTACAAACCGCCAAAGACCCTGAAACCTACGGCAAAGGCAATATTCGCGGCGTTATTGCGCCCGAAGCTGCCAACAAYGCCAAGGATGGCGGGTCGCTCATTCCAACCGTTGCGTTTGGCATTCCCGGCAGCGCGGAGACAGCGCTGTTCCTCGGCATTCTGGTGCTACATGGTATCGATCCTGGCCCTTCAATCTTGCTGTATCACGAGCGGGAAATTTACGGCCTGATCGTCGCCATTACTTTTGCCGCTGTTGCTGCCTCGCTTATCGGGCTGGCCATGTCGCGGTTCCTGATTTTGATCACGCGCATTGATGTTGGTGTTGTTGTGCCTGTGGTGATCGCCATTTCGCTCACCGGCGTTTATGTGCTGGATGGGCGAATGGCCGATGTGTTGCTCACCGTCATTATGGGCTTTGTCGGCTATCTGATGATCCGGTTTGATTACCCGCGCCTGACGCTTGTGATTGCGCTGGTTCTTGGCGATACGGCGGAAAGGTCATTCCATCAGGTCAAACTGATTTCAGATTCAAATATTTTGGACTTTATGCTGGCGCGGCCAATCTCTGTTATTTTAATTGTTGCAACAATTCTGACATTCTTCCTGCCCATTGCACGGCAGATGCTGTCAAGCCGAAAACAGGCTGGTGCCGAAGCAAAATAAGCTTACAAAAATGCCTGAGAGGGGAAATTCTCTCAGGCATATAAATGGCCAGCTTTATGACAGGTTGATGATGACACGGTTGTCGTCTGCAACAATTTTGTAGATCCGTATTGGGATCATACAAGGCGGTGCCGTGACCTCGCCATTGCGGATGTCAAAGCACCCGCCATGAAAATCACATTCAATAATGTGGCCATCAAGGTAACCTTCGGACAATGAGCCGGGACCATGGGTGCAGGTATCATCGGTGACAAAATACTCTCCCTCAACATTATAAACTGCAAGTTCGAGGTCATTTTTATCGACCTTGATGATATCGCCTGCTGCCACGTCAGATTTGGCGCAAAGGTCGAGTGTGTCTGTTGATGATGTCATGAAAGCCTCGATTGAAAAGATTACAAAACACAATTATCGGAACGACGTTCCATATGCAAGAAATGTTTTGCATTATTGTCAGGTATTTTTTTGGTGGCCATAGATGGTCAAGAACGGCATTCAAAACATATCATCTAACATATTGAAATAAAGTCATAAAATTAAGTTTCAACGAGCATGAAAATAAGCGTTCTGCATAGCGGAAAATTAGCTGATGGCCCGAATTGAGTTATAATTACGCCAAATATGAAAGGCCCAGCTATGTCGAAGAAAACAGTATCTGACGCACACAAAAAACCTGTGAGCGCAGAGCAACCGGCGGGATATTATCACGCCAATAAGAACCGCATTTTTGTGCGCTCTGTACAGGGTGAATACAATTTGACGGTTGAGTTAGAACGCCTGCGCGCTATGCCGCGCGTGCAAAAAGCGCGTGAAGTTAAATTTGTTGATGGTCCACAAGCCTACAGCCGCCATTATGTCGAGCCCAAGGATGGTATCAGCCAATTGTTTCACATCCACCTGGAAGAATATGGACCGGGTGGCAARTCGCAAAAACATGGCCACGTCAACGAAGCTGCTTTCTACATTCTGGATGGYGAGGGCTACGAAATTCACGATGATATTCGCTACGATTGGGCTGCTGGTGATCTAGCCATTGTGCACAATAATTGCGTGCATCAGCACTTCAATGCTTCTGACACCAAACCCGCCAGAGCGCTGGTTTTGAAGACCAARCCRATGTTTGTTTTCATGAAYATGCTGTTCCAGAAAACCGTYGARGCGCGAGACACCAATCCTGCWCCRGGTGGTGAGGATTTTGTTGTGCGTGAAGAAGAAGATGACTTCAATCATCCAGAAGGGGGCTACTAGAATGGCTTGGTCTGAGAGCAAAACATGGCTCGCCGGTGAGGTGAACAATAATCTGTACCAGCAATTGCTGGACGATGCTGAAACAGCGCCGACRCGTAATGCCAAGCGCAARAAAGTGGTAAAGCCRAGTGAAATGCCGTGGGAAATGTCYCGYCAGGGRCTTTTGAAGCATCTGATYAATGAGGGCATGAACACCCGCATTGAAACAATGGACGCCTAYATGCAAATCGTGCCGCCTGGGTCCAAATCCGGCAAACATCGGCATTTGGCCGAGGAAGTTTTGTACGTGATTGAGGGCCATGGCTACGATATGCATCAGGACTGTGATGTTGAGATCACCAATGATTATCACTGGAAGCCACAGGACAAGATTCAAAAGTTTGAGTATGAAGCYGGCGATGTGATTTACGTGCCGCCCAACACMATCCATCAGCATTTTAACGCTGATCCAGATCGGCCTTTGAGATTGATTTCCTGCATCAATCGTATTTTCAAGCAATGTGGTTTGAATGATCTGGAGCARATCGAAGATGCCCCGGAATATAAACCAGGCATTGACCTGACACCTGATGCTATACGGGCCTATCTGAAGAAGCCARACTGAGATTACTGAGTGCGTTCCAGGCTATAAACCTATGGCCTGGAACGCGTATGCCACAAATGTAGCACGGAGATAAATTATGTTAGGTGCTGCGCTGGCYTTGGTCTCCGCAATATTTTTTGGCATGAACAGCGCCACTGTGCGCCGYGGTGTGCTGAAATCCACAGTGCTGCARGCCATGGCAATAACGGTGCCGCTKGGCATTCCYATTTTTGCGGTRTTTGCCTGGTTCATGGGTGGTTATCAGGCCGTCATGTCATGGGAAATGTCTGCGTGGAACTGGATGGCGCTGGCGGGGGTCACSCATTTTGTCGTTGGGCGYTACGGAAATTACCGGGCWACTCAGGCCYTGGGGGCAACGCTYTCCACYCCGGTCCAGCAGCTCAGCATTCTCGTCGCACTTATTCTTGCMTTTGTGTTTCTKGGTGAAACCGTCAACGTCCTGAATGTCATTGGTATTGTGCTGGTCACATTTGGTCCGATGTTGTTGGTAAAACGGCGTGGGTCCGTGGCAAAATCTGGAAAAGCAAAAGGCTTTGAGCCAGAGCTTGGCCCGGGAATGTTTTGGGGAGCCATTTGCGCCCTTGGCTATGGYGCAAGCCCCTTATTCGTCACGTTGGGTTTGGGCGCTATGCCTTCWTATGCCGATGGCGCGATWGGGCTCYTAATCTCTTATTGTGCTGCAACAATTGTGGTGCTTGYCTGGCTTTGGATGGTTGGYGGGCGCGCTTATATGGCCAATTTGGACAAGGCTTCCATGTATTGGTTTRTGCTTTCCACWGTCCTRGTCGCGCTTTCTCAGATGTTTMGATATYTGGCACTCACGGTGGCWCCRGTTACGGTTGTTGTGCCYATTCAGCGTTTGTCGGTTGTTTTCAGGCTGTTTTTCAATGCTGCCATCAATCGCGAACATGAGGTGTTYGATCGCGGYATTATYTTTTCGATAGTTCTTTCTGTCGTCGGCGCTGTTGCGTTGACCATGGATTCTGTAACGTTGCTCTCGTTTATGGGGCTGGGARCCGAGCAAATGCAGCTGTTGGTAACGCCGTTGTTTTAGTCCCGTATTGACGACGCATAGAAAGCCTCTTTTCAAAGGTGATTGACAAAAATGATCAAAATTCAGCAGCTTATCTACCTTAAAAAGGCGATTGATGTCGGYAACATCACCAAGGCCGCCGATGCGCTGAATGTTGCTCAAACRGCCCTTGGATTGCAGATACGAAATCTGGAAATGGAGTTGGGCATTGAGTTGCTGGAGCGTCATTCCAGAGGCGTYACGCCAACGCAGGCTGGCAATCTACTKTATGATTATGCCGAAGATATTCTGGCGCGGCTRGAGGAAGCGCGCGTTGCYGTGGAAGCTTTGCGYGGCAATCAAAACCGCTCCCTGTCCGTTGGGCTTACGCCAAGTATCATYCGTCTGGTTGGCGAYGATATTATCATGGAGCTGGCCAACAGCACGCCKGGAATWGAGCTACGCATTGTYGAAGATTTTAGTTTCGTCTTGATGCGYTTAYTRGCGCAAGGGGAGCTGGATTGCGCACTGACTTATTCACCAAGCATGGACCCAAACCTGGAGCGGATAGCGCTTCTGGAAGAGGACCTTTTYTATCTGACATCGCCGGAGYTGGACAACAGCGATAACCCGATCAGCTTCCGMGATGTTATYAACGCAGATCTGGCTATGACRGGTCGCAGTGATTCMGTTTATCARTTGGTCGAGCAAAACGCCGAACGCTTGGGGCTGGATTTAAATATCGCTTATGAAGTGCAGTCGATACGAGCTGTAAAAAATTTGGTGGCAAAGGGTGTTGCGGCCACCGTAATGCCATTTGGGGCAGCGGAGGGTGAGCTGCGCAAAGGTAAAATTAATGCGCGGCGGATAATGGGGCCATCCATTACCCGGACATTGATTTTTACCTATCCCAAAAGCAAAGCGCCATTCTCAGCAACACCCGAAATCATCGAACTCATGAAGAAAATTTCGGAAATGCTGCTGGAAACAGTTGGGCCAATTATGCGTCGCCTATAATCGCTGATTAAGCGGCTTTGGCCTTATGTGCATTAAGGATCAGGCTGGCAGCAAGCTGGGGGATATCCCGGCGTGCCAAACCGGCAGCGGCCAGTTCTTGATCGCTCATGCCATCAAAATGCATAAAGACAAGATAGG
Source organism: Hyphomicrobiales bacterium (assembly GCA_002746425.1). GTDB lineage: Bacteria > Pseudomonadota > Alphaproteobacteria > Rhizobiales. The sequence goes on from NVXB01000002.1 coordinate 51,266, forward strand.
CGCGATAGCTGGAAACAATGCCAAATGGATCGCGCGAGAAGCGTTTCGGGGCAATTCTATCGATAATATCGGAAAATGGCTCTACGATAGGGCTAATTGCAATACTCATCATTATTCTCCAATGTTATGTTGCATTGCAATATAAAACTTATTGGAGTTGAGTAAAGGTATATAAATCAAAGGCATAACAGGGTTGCGCTACACGCAACCCTTATTTTCCAAGATGTCAGAGACCTTGCGCTTGCAGGTGCTGATTGAGGCGCGGGTAAACCCGGCGAACATTGCCCTCATAGATCTTCGCCCGGTCACTATCGGATAAATCCAGAGCATCAACATATCGCTTGGTATCGTCAAAATAATGCCCGGTTTCAGGGTCGATGCCCTTCACAGCGCCAAACATTTCAGATGCAAACAGGATGTTATCAATGTCGATAACTTCGAACAGCAAATCGATGCCGGGTTGGTGATAAACACAGGTGTCAAAATAGACATTTTTCATGACGTGTTCGGTCAATTTGGGCTTCTTTAGCATGTCTGCCAAGCCACGATAGCGCCCCCAATGATAGGGCACAGCACCGCCGCCATGGGGGATGATCAGGCGCAAATCGGGGAAGTCCGTAAATAAATCCCCCTGCAGCAACTGCATGAAAGCGGTTGTATCGGCGTTGATGTAATGCGCGCCCGTTGCATGGAAATTCGCGTTACAAGATCCAGATACATGGATCATGGCAGGCACATCCAGCTCAACGAGTTTTTCGAAAAACGGATACCAGCTTTTATCGGTTAAAGGTCGCCCGCTCCAGTGACCACCGGAGGGGTCCGGATTGAGATTACAGCCAACCACGCCAAGCTCGTTAACACAGCGCTCCAATTCCTCGATGGAATTTTTGATCGGCACATTAACCGACTGCGGTAATTGGCAAACACCGGCAAAATGTTTTGGAAACAACGTCACAACCCGGTGTATCAAATCATTGTTCAGGCGCGTCCATTCCTTGGAAACGGCTTCATCGCCAATATGATGTGCCATCGCGGAGGCTTTGGGCGAAAATATTGTCATATCCGCGCCGCGTTGTCTCAGCGCTTTGAGCTGATTGTTCTCAATGCTTTCGCATATCTGATCATCAGAAATGCTTTTGAGCGTTGGCGCTGGGTTGGACCCATCATCAAACCGCAATATCTGCGCGTCGCGGAAATCCTGTAACTCTGAAGGGGCCGTGGTGTAATGGCCGTGACAATCAATAATCATGATTTAGCTCCTTCGGGATTTTGGTAATTTTTCTGGGTGACGTAGGTCAGGTTTTTATCGGCCAACCGAGCGCGCATATTGTTCATATCCAGGCCCAATTCGCCGGCCTTGTAGCGCTTGCGGATACCTTCTTCATGGCGTTCTCTGGCGATGGATTTTTCGAGCGTTAGCGCGACATCCAGCCGAGGCACAACAACCACGCCATCATTATCGGCGACGATGGCATCACCTGGATTGACCACGATATTGCCGCAGGAAATGGGGATGTTTACATCACCCACGGTTTCCTTAACCGTGCCATGGGCAGATATGACGTGCGACCAAACTGGAAAGCCCATTTTCTCCAAATCATTAACATCGCGGCACCCGGCATCTATGATCAGCCCGCGCACACCGCGCGATTGCATCAACGTTCCCAGCAGATCGCCAAAATAACCAGAATCGGAATGCGAAACAGGGGTCACAACCAATATGTCGCCTTCCTGGCATTGCTCCGCTGCAACGTGAATCATCCAGTTGTCGCCTGGAGGCGCATGAACTGTAATGGCTGTTCCGCTAACCGCCGGACCACGGTAAACTGGCCGCATTCTAGCGGCCATCAACCCGGTGCGACCCTGGGCTTCATGGACGGTGGCAACGCCGTATTGGGCCAGCGCATCAACTGCTTTGCGCTCCGCGCGTGCAATATCTGTTACGACTATTGGCATATCAAATTTCCTCTAAAATGTTTTRGCCGCGCAGCTTTCAARCCCACTCTCTAGCTTCAGCTTGGAGAGATTGCGGCCGATGAAAACAAGACGTGATYGGCGAATGTCGTGGTCCCAAGCCTGSGTGTAATCACCCTCAACCATCATGTTGACGGCTTGCAGCACGAATTTCTTGTCTTGGTTGGCAAGGGCAAGAATTCCCTTAATCCGCAAGATATCGGTGCCATGTCGTGACAGAAGGTCTTGAAGCCATGCCTCCAACAGCTCGCCATCAATCGGAACCTCACARCKCAGTGAGAGGCTGGAAATGCCGGTGGCATCAATATGCCGATGAGGGGCCTCATCTGGCATTGCGACAATTTGCGATTCAATGCGTCCAAGTGCAAAACGATGGCGGTTYAGCAARTGYTTCACAGGCACATCGGATCGGTCAGYTTTGGTGATCAGTGCAAATGGGTTCAAATTGATGAGYTGAGTTTCGATCTCGCTGATYGGCACAGATGCATCGCTTATTTTATTGAGCACYAAATGATCGGAGAACGCTATCTGGTTCGCAACRTCTRYYTCTGTAGAGAGYTGCGATTGGATATTTACCGCATCCACAAGGCAAATCACGGAATCCAAACGGCAYTGCGYGCTGATAATYTGATCAACAATCATGGTCTGGATMACCGGGCTGGGATTKGCYAGCCCAGTGGTCTCAATGATGATGCCKGCCAGGTTYGGTTTWTCCGATAGYAATTGGCGTATGGTTCTGATCAARTCKCCGCGAACCACGCAGCAAATACAGCCACTGCTTAGCTCAATCAGCTCATCAGGCCCGTTTTCAATCAACTCGCCATCAATGCCAATATCGCCAAATTCATTGACAATAATTGCGTAGTCTTTAGCCGCACCATCGCGTAAAATTCTGTTGAGCAGAGTGGTTTTACCAGCTCCAAGAAAGCCTGTTACGACGGTAACAGGCACTCTCTTGTCAGAATTTTCTCGCGCGGTGGCCAAGGCCTATTCCCAAGGCATCAGGGAAACGTGGATCACTTCACCACTGCCGCCAACAGCGTTGATGGCGTCGTGGGTATCCTTCAGRCCAAAGCGATGCGTGGTGATCAAATCCAGATCGAAACGGTCYGARTTYAAYTGCTTCAATGCCAGCTCGCAGCTTTCATAATTGTGGCCGCGYGCCGCTTTRATCGTGATGTATTTATTGGCAACTTTGGCGATTGGGAAATTGGGGAACTCACCAACTTCACCCTGTATYAATAARGTGCCGCCCTTGCGTTTCATSGCTTCAATGCCAAGCAGTGTCGGAATTGTTCCAGCRCCTGCCGTGCAATCAAGTGACACATCAACGCCTTCGCCATTGGTAATGCTTTGAATRCGCTCCAGCGGATCTTCTTCCTCGACATTGATAACGTAATCCGCRCCAAGTTGTTTGGCGACGGCCAATCGCTTTTTGTCTTTGTTGGTGCCGGTAACAATGATCAGTGCAGCGCCTGCCTGGCGGCAAGCAATGACCTGGCTGAGCCCTTGTTGGCCGGGGCCCTGAACCAGAACTTTACTGTCATAGCCAACATTGCAATCGAACAGCGCCCATTGAATGCCATTGGCCATTGGTGTGACAACGCCTGCGCGCTCAGGGGAGAGGCCATTTGGTATTTTGTGCAGRATGGAATTCCAYGGCAGATACATRTATTGGGCAAAGCCGCCAAACAGATGCGGTGCGCGYTTGGCKGATGTGTAGCCGAAGCGCAACCCTTCGGGGTTTTTGCGCCAGTCTGTYGCGTAACACAGRCGRTAATCACCGCGATGGCAATGCTCGCARTTCATGCAGCCAACATAGTGTTCGGCAAACACCAWATCGCCTTCTTTCAAGCCRCGGCGCTTCTGGAAGGTTTTGCCAGCCTTGGCGATGTAGCCAATGTTTTCATGGCCCATAATAACCGGCTCGGTGATTGGCGGCTTGGAATAGAATTTAACATCCGTGCCACAGATGCCGGCAACTTCAACCTTGAGAAGCGCGGCATCATCCGGAATGTCCGGCATGTCGAATTCCCGAAACTCTGTTGTTTGAGGGGCAGTACGTACCGCCGCCAGAACTTTTTCGACCATGCTTTTGCTCCGTTATCTGCGTTGACTGGAACTTAACAAAATGGGTTACTTCTATCAAGAACGAAGTTCCGTATAAAGGAACAATTGAGGAATTGTTGTTGAAGTCAAAAGGCGCTCAGGCAAGTTGAAAGCAACAAAAGGGTGCGTGATGTTCGCAAGGTATGACGCGGGGCGGGAAACGCTGGATGATTTGTCTCGGGTGGAGACTATGATCCGCGCCTATTTCAATATTGATGACGCAGATATTGTACTTGTTTCTCAAGAGCATGGCAGCAAATTGGGTTTTCCTGAATTTGAAACAAATGTCGTTTTCTGGAAGGCAGAAAAGCGATACCGGATGAAGATTTTCTCTCCTGTTTCAGACGTTTCACAAGCTGATTTACCCATTATCTGGTTGCTTCCATCACTGGAAGACAACGGAGATATCGATTGTTGTTAGTTCAATAGAAAAGAGTGTTTGAATGGCCAAAACCAAATTGAAAATTGTGTCCCGCACACAAGGCAACAACCGTGCCTTAAAAGAAGGACGGGTTGTTGCGCCGGATTTTGATTTTGAGTTCGAAGAGCTTCCCGTTCTGGTAAAAGGTTTTCGCAAAATGGTGCGCGAGCTAGCYTATGATGTGTGCGAGATGGCGTTGACGACGTATATTTGTGCCAAGGCCAATGGCGTCAAATTTACCGCCTTACCGATTTTCCTCGTGCGCGATTTCCATCATGACGCGATCCTGCATCATGTTCCCTCGGGCCTTCGCTCACCGGCGGATTTGACGGGCAAAACTGTTGGTGTCAATCGRGGMTACACGGTTACAACWGGTGTTTGGGCGCGTTCTATCATCCAGGAAGAATACGGCGYCGATCTGTCTTCCATCACYTGGGCACCTTCTGGAGATGAACACGTTCAGGCCTATCGCCCACCTGCAAATGTAAAGCCGCTTGAGAATAGTGATTTGGCGGCGCAGCTTTCCTGTGGCGATTTAGTGGCAGCTGTGGGTGCAAAAATTGATCACCGCGATGTGGCCACCATGATAGATGACCCGTTCGCCGCTGGTGTTGCAGCATTAAAAAATACCGGCCTTTATCCGATCAACCATCTTGTTGTGGTGCGTGATGARTTGYTGGARCAATGTCCGGATGTKGCCACGCAGGTTTTTGATGCCTTCGCCGCCTCAAAACAGCTCTACGTAAAGGATTTGAAGRYCGGACGTGTGRCMGATYTTAGCCGCGCSGACAAGGTTCATATGGCCGCGTTGGATGTRATGGATGATCCGCTTCCCTACGGAATYGAGCCYAATCGCGCYGTGYTGGAGCGCCTGATTGGTCATGCGGTAACRCAAAAAATTATCCCCGARGCTATTGCCGTTGATGATTTATTYGCGCCCTCACTCAGRWCYGTYGTGGCCTGAGCGCTTAGTTTTATCCCGAAACGCTATCCAGAAAATCGAGAACGCGCWGYGGTGCGTTTTCTTCTGTTTGYTYAGCAGCTGGCAYRTCCCAGTATTGAGAATCYTTGAGGCATTCCTGAAGGTATCGYGCCGCCGATGTGGCATGAAAGCCATCCGCRCCYGGYACGATYAAGCTGGGTGTGTYGAGGTTCATCATRTCTTCRGGCTCTGYGCCYGGCGCGGTRTCGCGATCGATCAATCCRCGATACATGGCGGTRACMGTCAAAAGATATTTGGCCTTGTCCAAAGCCGCATAGCTATCGGCAAAGTTTTCGGAATTTCGAATGGGTTGTCCCCATGGCCCGCCGCGCGGATCACCACTGAAATTCTTGTCGTGGCTGCGCACCAGATCAACAACAGCGCCAAGCCCATTTTCTTCGACAAAAGCAAGATGGCGGGCAAAGCGTTGATGCCCGCTGATACGATAATTTGCGCCGCCAACCGGCCAGTAATGCAACATGGATAAGGTGCGCTCTGGGTGGGCCACGCCAAAGGCAGCCACCGGGCAACACCCCATGCAGCCGCCCATAATGTGAGCCTTATCAATGTTCAAATGATCGAGCAGGCCAATGCCCTGTTTGACGAAATGCCCCCATGTAATCCGCTCAACCCGGCCACCGGACTGGCCATTTTCACGGCGATCAAACACAATGCATCTGTATTTTTTTGGCAAATGGTCCAGCAGCTTGATGCGTTTATAAACCCCAAGGTCTCGCCATTTTTCAATCCGCGCATCAAATCCGCCCGGAGAAAACATCARTATTGCRGGGCCATCATCGCCYAAAACCTCATACCGGGTYTCAATGCCATCAATTTGGGTCATCGCCATCATTGCAGTCCTTTATTTGGGCAGGCCTCTATTTAGAAGGAGGCGTGCCTTTAATCTGCCGCGCAGCACGAACATCTTCGCCCAGYTCGCACAGGGCTGAATGGATRATTTTYGCGACATTGGCATAGTTTTCYGCATCGCTTGTCATCGATTTGGCGTTGTAGCCAATAGCTGCATTGGCCATGCGAACCCTGCCATCAAGCCAAGGGCCGCCGCCAAAACCACCTATGACAGGAATGTCGATTTGCTCGACGACTTTAGGCCCGACAATGGACCCCGAATTGGTGAAGTCCAGCAGCGATGCGCCCGCAGCTTCCAGCATTTTGGCTTCTTCAATAAGCCGCTGCGTCATGCCCTCTGGTACATGGGCATCAGCGCGATTCATGGCACCATATTCCATGCCATAGGACAAAGCCGTTTGTGGGGTCACGCCAAATTGCGCCCAAACCGGAATGCCAGCCTTCACCAGCGCCGTTGTGGCTTCCGGAAAATCGGCCGCGCCATCAAGCTTGATCATATCAACACCGGCTTCTTTGACGAAGCGAATGGCAGCGCTAACCGCACTATCCGCGCCTTCTTGAAGCGGGCCATAAGGGAAATCCGCGCTCAAAAGAGCGTTTTTTGTGCCCCGGCGCACGGCTTGTGTCACAGTAATCATTTGATCCATGGTGATTTCAAGCGGATTGGATTGGCCCCATAAATTATGGCCAACCGTATCGCCAACCGAGATAATATCAGCTCCCGCTGCATCGGCTATTTGGGCCATCTGGTAATCCCAGACCACGACACCAAATATTTTCTTGCCGTCGCGTTTCATCTGTTGAAGCGTCGGAATCGTCATTTTCGCCATGCTTAGGGTTCCTTAAATCACAAATTTTTCGAGGGTTTCGGGTGCAAACATTTCTTCCATCCCAATAAGGCGTTTGGAGAGGCCTTGCTCATGGTGATAGCGCAGGAATGTCTCTAGCGTTGCCCGGTTCTTTTCCAGCCCATAGGGCCAAAAATCATCACCCATCAGCGCAAAAGCTTCTTCAACATTGGCGTTAAACCACGGCAACATGCCTTTTAACGCAGCCGTTTCGCGCAGGCCTTCGTAGCAAAGCTGCTGTGCCTCGCAAAAAGCCTCGTAAAGGTTCATGGCAATCCAGCGATTGCTTTCATAGACATCACGCCGAATGCCGATGACATGCATGATCGGGAAAATACCTGTGTCACGCCAATAGGCTTTTTCAACATCCACAAAATCGGGAAACAACCGTCGAACCTTGACGCCATCATATGTTGAGGGCTTGCGCGCGGTATGCATCGCATCAATCTCGCCAGATGCCAGCATTTGCGCCAGTGTTTGATCTGGCCCAATCGGCTCAACTTGAATCGAGGGTGGCAGGTCGAGCTTTAGCTTTTCAATGCGGTTGGGAGATTCCTCGCCGCCGGTCACATAGGTCACACTGTCTACTGGCACATTGTAATGTTCCGACAAAATGCCGCGTATCCACACCGGGGCGGTCATCTGGTATTCTGGCGTGCCAATGCGTTTGCCGATCAAATCAGCTGGTTTTTCGATGCCCGCATCGGCGTTTACATAAATGCTGGAATGGCGAAAAAACCGGCTGGGAAACACCGGAATGGCGATGAAGGGCTGTTCCTGCCTGCTGAGAGAAACCACATAGGATGACATCGACATTTCCGAAACATCAAATTCGCGATGCCGCAGCATGCGAAAAAAGGTTTCCTCAACGATCATGTTCAAAAAGGTGAGGTCGATTCCCTCAGGTCGGACGCGGCCATCTTTAAGGCCGAGCACACGGTCGTAGTCCCAACAGCCAAGTGTCAGTGATAAATTAGGCATCTGCGTTCCTGCTTTTTAGAAGAATTCGTCGAAATGAAGCTGGTCCATCGGCACACCTGCCTCATAAGCCGTCTTCTGAATGGCAGCCGCCATCACTGCCGGGCCAGCAAAGTAAATTTCGTAATCTTTTAGAGCTTCACCCATATCCATGGCGACGATATCGTGTAGGAAACCGGTGCGGTGCTTGCCGCCAGAATCCTCAGATAGAGCAACGGTAAAAGATACTTGTTTCGACAATTCTGAGCCAAGAATGGAAGGGTTGATCACATCCTGTTCAGCGCGGCCGCCATAATAGAAATGCAGCTTTCTGTCATCCAGCATGCCAGCCGCTTGTGCGCCTCTGGCAATGGATACCATTGGCGATAGCCCGGAACCACCTGCCATAAGAATGATGTCGCGCGGACATTCTTCGCGCAAATAGGCGGTGGAATAGGGACCATCAATTTGCAGGCTTTCGCCTTCTTGCATGTCAAACAATTTGCCGGTTGCAGCGCCGCCTGGAACCTTTTTGATTTGAAAACTCCAATGCCCTTCGCCAGCAAGGTTACACATGGAATAGGCTCTGGCACCCACAACGCCTGGAACCGTAATCAGGGCATATTGGCCTGGTTGAAAAGCATCRTCRCCRCTGATTTTGATGCGGAAYTCRYGGATATCATGGGTTATCGGTGCCACYGAGATAAGTGTCGCATCGCGCTGCGCWGGTCGATTTATGGGGACATAGGAAGGGTCGGMGCGAAATTTGATGATGCAATCRCCCTTTGGYGCRGCTTGGCAGCCCAACCATTTTTTGCGCTTTAAATCGCGTTCACTCCACGCAGGTGCATCCTCGCGTAAATGCTCGACTTCACCTTCAATAAGTTCAAATTTGCAATTGCCGCAGGAACCRACATTGCAAGAATAGGACATGCCATGGCCAGCCCGAAGGGCAGCRCGCAGAATGGTATCATTCTCATYGCACTGAAACGACTTGTCGTCAGGCTTCGTAAATATTGTGACCATGTATTCCTATCCTTATTTTTAAACGTAGATTCGCGGCCGTCCTGCAAAACCAAGTGATGTTGAGACTTCTTCAGCCGCTGCAATCACGATGGGTGCCAGCTTATGAAATTGGCTCTTGCGCATGCGAATGCGCGGACCWGCAACGCCAACAGCAGCCAGAATGCGGCCGTCATTTTGAAAAATTGGTGCGGCAAGACACCGCATGCCATCTTCGGATTSTTCATCCTCAACRGCGTATCCACGGCGTTTCACATGACGAATTTTTTCAAGAATCAGATCTCGATCCGTCACGGTTTTCCGCGTAAAACTTGGGCGCTCGTGCTCAAGAACCTTATCCAGATCCGATTCGCTCAGRCCMGATARCAAGCACAATCCCTCTGCGACACAAAAAGCTGGCTTTTGTTGRCCCGTCCGGGACTTTAAGCGCAGKGTTTGTGGGCTTTCAAAGTCATGCAGGAAGACAACATGTTGYCCCTCAAGAACAGCAAGCCGTATATTTTCCTGCGTAGATTCACGTAGTCKGTTCAGGATTTTTTTCGATGAGTTCGCCACGACAAACGATGAACGCACCATTGACCCTAAAGAAAAYAGGCTRATYCCGAGGCGATAACGGCCRTTATSCGGGTTCTGYTGYAGCAAGCCTTCATCCAACAAAGCACCTGCSARCCGGTGCACTGTGCTCTTGGCAACACTYAGCCTTTTGGCAAGTTCACTTATTCCTAGCTCTTGATCTTCTTCGTTGAACGTCTTTAATAGATGTATTGCTGTGGTAACTGATGATAGTCTGGGGCTATCTCGCCGGGCGTTACGGTTGGGTTCCAGCTTGGTTTTTTTATCAGACATTGTAATTGGCACCTTTCGCCGTTCCTGATTGTAGAACTGCGTTCCATTTTCACCTCCCTGATACATGTCTGTCAACGTTGCATGCTTTGTCATGTGCAACTCGTCAATCATGGCTGTGGTGGTGATGGTCGTGGTGGTGCTTATTCGCTGATGTTTCTGTGGAAGTTTCCCTGAAATGAACGCGCTCTGCGCGATGTGGCCCGTCTGGATTTTCAGCAAACAGCAAAGACTTAACCGTCACTGGCACGGTGAAGGATGGCAGGCGGATTTTTCCTAAATCAATATAGTCAAAATCACGTAGGCTCAGGCCGTCCAGCACCAGCAATTCATTGGAAATTTTTAGCTCCTCACGCAAAATGCCACCAAGTGTTTGCGCGATGTCACCATCAATGATGATGTAAAGGGGGTGGCCGCCAGCAAGGCGGGTTGCCATGGCGGAGAAAATACCGTCAGCCAGCGCCTTAATATAGGCGTAGTCCGGCTCAAGACGATATTCGAAAACCAGTGCCACGTCTTGCTCAGCGGGGTCGAGATCGAAAGCGGTAAAATGCTTCAAAATGCTTTTTGCAATGGCATCGGGTGTTGGGTGCACTGTGAGATCAAGATAGGGTTTAAGCACTTGCATGTTCCGGCGCGGCAATACTTTGCCTGGCGTGGTTATGGTGCTTGTCTGCCCGCTTAGCTGTACCGAATATTCTGATGCGCCCAAGGCTGTGGCGCGGATGCAGGCAACAGCAGGCAACATCGGTGTTTTGAATTTATTTGCATCCACCTTGCTGCGGACGGCTGTTCCAAATGGCATGCCCAGATCATCAAAATACCGGGTTTCCCGGGCCGCAACATATTCGCCCACACCGCCAGAAAAAATGATGCCATCTAACGGGAAAAGTTGGGGTGGAAGATCTGTGAGGAATAAATGGGCTACATCTTGTGGCAGCGGCTGTGCGGTAATGGCCTGAACCAGCAGTTCTGCCATATGCTCTGTGATTTTCTCAATATCCTGCATATTGATTTCATCACCGATCGCGAGATCAAGACCAACCTCTTTCGCCAAATGCCGGCCAGCCGGGTCCTGTCGTGACACCTTGCCGTCTTTGTGCGCAATCAACCGCCCGCCTAAATGAAGCGCACCGGTCCATTCCACGCGGCCATTGACGCACAGGGCCAGTTTTGTGGTGCCGCCGCCAATATCAACGTTTAATATACGAGAGCTGCTCTTGTGGCTTGCCTTTGCAGCGCCAGAACCATAGGCCGCTAGCATGGCTTCCATGTGGTTTCCTGCGGTCGCGGTCACGAAATCTCCGCCCTTTTCGGCAATGATCTTGGCGATAGAGGCGGCATTTTCGCGGCGCAGCGCTTCTCCGGTTAATATGACAACGCCCGCGTCAATGTCACTCGGCTTAATTTTTGCGTGATGGTAGGCTTGGTCAATAATTTCACCCAGCGCACGGCCATCAATTGTTGTTTCATCYRAAAAYGGGGTGAAGGCAATATCGGATTCAAAATTGGTTTTGCGATCAACRATCACGTATTTGCTGGCAAGGCTYTCGCCAATGCGTTGCARGTGGATGGTGGAAAAAATCACCTGCGTTCCGGCAGACCCAATGTCGATGCCMACTGATGTCAGCATGACATTGTCGCGYTGCCAGATTGGATTGTCCTCAAGCGGACCTGGGTCGATATCATCATGATCGTGATCAGCATCGCCCTCATGCTCATGAGGRAAAAAATCACCAAACATGTGATCGTCGACTGTATGTCCGGAGGGTTTCTTGTTCACTATCAAAATGTTCCTTTATACGGACCGTCGGTCCATTGACGATACAATAGCGGTAGCCTATCGTTGCTGCAACACCTCAATGAAGTCTTTTTGAAAAAAGTCTCATAACAATTCCACGGAGAGCCCATGGTGAAGAATGCAATCGTCTCTGATAAACTGGCTGAAAAGTTCAAGGCGGAAAAAGAAACGCCCTATACCCGGTTTATCGCCGCAGAAGGTCTCGACATTATCGATGGGGTTTATGTCCCCAGTTTGCACGATGTTAAGCTGAAGCCTTGGGCGCGCCGTGGCGGTAACGCAGTTTTCATCAATCATGATGCATCGCGCACGACCAATGATTGCTATGTCATGGAAATTCCGGCAGGCAAGAAGTTGAATGTGCACCGTCAGCTTTTTGAGGAAACCATATTGGTTCTATCCGGGCGCGGTTCAACAACCGTCTGGAATGATGGCGATCAGAAATCCAGTTTTGAATGGGGCCCAGGTTCCATCTTTGGTGTTCCGCTTAACGCCAATCACCAGCATTTTAACGGTTCTGGCACGGARCCGGCTCGGTTTGTGTCRGTTACCAAYATGCCYCCTTTGATGAATGTGTTTGAAGAGCCAGAGTTTCTCTTCAACACCTCSTATGACTTCAAGGGRCGTTTTTCYGGCGAGCCAGATTAYTTTGCTGATCAGGGCGAGCAAAAAGGTCTTCTCATGGTGACCAATTTTGTCGCTGATGCGATTAATCTGCCATTGATTGAAGCAAAAGAGCGCGGTGCAGGTGGTGGCCATATTCGCTTCCAGCTCGCCAAATGCTCCATGAACAGCCACATCAGCCAGTTTCCAGTAGGGACCTATAAAAAGTGTCACCGCCACGGACCCGGCGCGCATGTGATCATTCTTTCTGGTGAGGGTTACAGTTTGATGTGGCCAGAGGGCGAAAAGCCTAAACGCTACGAATGGAAGGCTGGCTCGATGATCGTGCCGCCCAACATGTGGTATCACCAGCATTTCAATACAGGCACTTCGCCAGCGCGTTATCTCGCTTTCAAATATGAAGGCGTGGCCATTCGCAAYGCGCAAGGCGTGCCAAAGGCCTGGATTTCTCAGCGCATTGGCGGCGATCAGATTGATTATGCCGATGAGAGCCAGGAAGTGCGGACCATGTTTGCAGATTCGCTCACAGCCAATGGCTTGACCTCCATGATGGAGCCTTCCTATGAGGCCGAAAAGCCAGACCTGCCGCCTAAATCCTGAGGCAAATCTCAGGATTGCTCAAAACCATTAAGTGACCACGTAATTTTTACGACATTGAACCCAGATTCTCGGAGAGGATGAGAAWAATGCTTAGGAAAGAAGTGAATGAGCTGTTGACACAGACGGATGCTGGAACTCCTGGAGGGGCATTTTTCCGTCAATATTGGATACCGGCATTACTGGCAAATGAGCTTGCGGAAGATGATTGTGCACCGGTGCGTGTAAAATTATTGGGCGAGCGTCTGATTGCTTTTCGCGATACTTCKGGTCGCTATGGTTTGATGGATGAGTTTTGTGCTCATCGCGGCGTTTCACTGTGGTTTGGCCGCAATGAAGAAAACGGCCTTCGGTGCCCGTATCAYGGTTGGAAATACAACGTGGAAGGCGAGTGCACCGAAGTGCCATCAGAGGCGCCTGAAAGTGGTTTTTGCGAGWAAATCAAGCTTCAGGCCTACCCACTGGTTAAAGTGGGTGATGTGCTTTGGACGTTTATGGGCGAGAAAGAAAACCGYCCGCCATTRCCRGAATGGGAGTTTGCAACGGTTGCRCCAGAGCAGACATTYACCTCCAAACGCTGGCAGGAAAGCAATTGGCTGCAAGCCATGGAAGGYGGCATYGATTCAAGCCACGTTTCATTCCTGCACTCCGGTGGTTTGAACAGCGATCCACTGTTCCGCGGCGCTAARGGCAATGAATATAAYCTTGCYGAYAAACGCCCGGTTTTTGARGTTACGGATGCAGAAGGYGGCCTTTATATTGGCGCACGCCGTAATGCCGAAGAGGGCAAACATTACTGGCGCATYACGCCTTGGGTCATGCCYAGCTTTACCATGGTGCCGCCGCGCGGYGAYCATCCGCAGCACGGCCATTTYTGGATCCCGATTGATGATGAGAATTGCTGGGCGTGGAGTTATGAYTACCAYCCAACGCGTGCACTGAGRGCGGAAGAACTTCAGGCCATGAAAGATGGCCACGGAATTCACAAYGAATACGTGCCCGGCACGTACCGCCCGCTTCAGAACAAAGACAATGACTATTTRATGGACCGTGAGGCCCAGAAACGCGGCGATACMTATTCTGGCATCAAAGGCATTGCAATGCAGGATGCCAGCTTGCAGGAAAGCATGGGSCCGATCTGTGATCGCACCAAGGAAAACCTGGTGTCCACSGAYAATGGCATCATCATGGCACGCCATAGATTGCGCAAAGCCATCACGGCACTTCGTGATAAGGGCGTTCAACCTCCAGGCCGCGATCCAGCGCACCAAAAAGTGCGTTCGGTTGCCGTGGTTCTCAAAGCAGACCAGAATTATGTCGAAGCCTGCAAGGATGCATTGATTGCGTCCAAGGGCAAAGTACGGACGTCGGTTTAGGGTATGGACCCCGTTATTCACCCAACTTTGCTGAATAGCTGCGCACGCGCAGCTACAACAGCTGAAGCGCGGTTCCGGGTTGATTATCCCAACTCGGCCCGCCGGGCCTCGCGTATCTTCGCTCTGGATGCGCAAGCAGCAGAAGCCATGTATGCCATTACTGAAGATCCATGGCTTGGTGCACATTTCCTGACCGTTGGTTTTAAGGATGTCGTCGTTCCTGATGAGACAAAAGCTGAAGATTTGCTTTTGTCTCATCCAGATGGTTCAACGGCTAACCTGTTGCAGGAACTTAAAGGTGCTGACGTAATTATTCTAATTTCGTCATCTGGGCAAAACGCAGGCGCTGCTGAAGTAATTGCCCGTGAAGCCTATCACCGCAAAATCATGACTGCAGGGCTTGCCCTGTCTGACCCGGCAAGCAAAAAGAAAACAGATAAGGTTGTGAGTATATTGCGGCCCTTCGCAACTGTGCTGGTGGTCTCGCAAGATGAAGAGTTTATTCCCGCCATGCTAACCGCATTGCGAGCGTAGAGCGCCCATGGAATATCTTGCAATTCTCCCATTGGGTGTTCTGATTGGCATGGGCCATGCCTTGGAAGCAGATCACTTGGCCGCAGTAACAACGCTGCAAAACCATCATGATGGGCGGCGCGCTATTATTGCACGCGGTGCCATTTGGGGCTTTGGGCACACCGTGTCTCTGTTTGCTGCTTGTCTGGCCGTTTTCTATTTCGGCCTCTCAATTTCCGGGCAGGTAGAAGCTGCCATGGAGATGGCTGTTGGTCTGATGATAGCTGTATTGGGTGGGCGCTTATTGTGGCGAATGCGCCGGGAGAGGTTGCATATTCACACCCACGAGCATGATGGCTCACGGCATCTTCATCTGCATAGTCACAAGCATGAAAATGTGCCGCATGTGGATAGCTCTCACAAGCACCGTCATAAAACGCCAGCCGTTTCAGGCAAAAAATTTGTGTTCTCTGTTGGCATGATGCACGGACTTGCCGGTTCTGCCGGGTTCTTGCTTTTGGTATCAGCGACTGCAGATTCAATTTGGCAGGCTCTTGGCTATTTGTTTTCCTTCGGCATTGGCTCCATCATCGGCATGGCCGCATTAACAGCTATTGTAAGTTTGCCTCTTGGAAGATTGCAAAAGCTTCAGGGTTGGCTGCCTAATGCCACCAAGGCTGGCATTGGTATTGCCGCCATCTTCATTGGCGGTATTTTGATGGTTGAGAACATACAGGTTCTAACAAGTACTGGAGTTTGATGCGCATGGATTTACCTGCCAAAGACCAGATTTGTGATGCGGTTACCATCCTGACCAAAGCTCAGGTGATGGATTATAACGGGCATGCATCCCTTCGTGATGTTGATACCGGATTCCTCATTAACTCTGGTGCATCAAATCGCGCGCGCATGACGGCTGATCAGGTTTGTCATGTGGATGATCACGGCAACGGGACGCAAGACCAAAAGCCGCCCAATGAAGCCCAACTTCATGCGCAAATTTACAGGGCTAATCCTGACGTCAAGGCCATTGTGCATGGCCACCCCAAATGGTCCACGCTGTATACGCTCACCGGATGTGACATACCGATTGTGATGCCGCAGGGTTGCCTTGTGGCTGATCTGCCAATTTATCCCAAAGCGCATTCCATCAGCACGCCAGAACGCGCAATGGATGTTGCAAAGTTACTGGGACAAAACGCAGGTATTTTATTAGCCGGGCATGGCTCGGTTTTTGTTGGCGCTACTTTGCAGCAAGCTGTTGCGCGCGCCATTTATTGTGAGCAAAACGCTGAGCGCGCCTACATGGCCAGAGCTTTGGGAACGGTAACAGCTATCCCAAAAGATGAGTGGCCAGACTATTGTTCCAACCTTGGCAAACCGGCGCTCTATAAAAAGTGCTGGGTATTTCATTTAAGCTGAAGGGATCTGACAAATGTGCGGAGAAATAGACGAGAATATTCTGATTAATCAGGAGCTTCTTGAAAGGTTCACAACCATGTCGAAATTGTTGGGTTTGGAGCCCAGCGTAAATCCGGCAGCGGCACCAAAAGATCTGGCAAGTTCTAAAGGTCGTGCTGATTACATGGATCAGATTTTTCGCCTTGGCCTTGCACGTGCATTGAACGATGCAAATGCTGCCGAGGAAGATGAGGCCGTTGATGCCATGGCATCGCAAGCAATTGCGTTTGCGCGGTTAGCTGGCTTTCTGGCGGCTCAATTACCGCCCGATGCAGATCTTTTCAGATCTGTGATAGAAGCCGTGTCTGCTGGATATTCAGAAACCAACGGGCTGGAGAAGACATTTCATGACAAACAAGCACATGCCCACGGCCATCATCATCACTAACGCAGGGTAGGGCGAGGAATTTGGAATTCCTCAAAGACAGGCACTGGCGAAAGACCGTCATCAAAGATGCTTTCGGGAGAAGCTTTTTTGGTTTTTTACTGTTTGCAGTCATAGCAGGCGTTTTTTGCTGGTGGTTTAAAGGTCCCGAAATTTTCTTCGACACCATCAACGGAGATATTGACCTCATCCTAAGGTCGCTTCCACGTATCGCGGTGGCTTTGTCCATCGCTGGGTTGATCTGGGTGATGTTGCCGCGAGACCGGGTATCAGCTCTTGTCGGCGAAAACTCCGGCATGAAGGGGCTGCTTGTTGCAACTCTTGCCGGAACCATAACGCCGGGCGGGCCATCGTCCGCCTATGCCTTACTTGGCGTTTTGGCGGTATCAGGTGCCGATCGTGGTGCCTTGATTGCCTATATAACCGCCTGGGCGACCTTGGGTATGCAGCGCATATTGCTTTGGGATGTGCCTTTTATGGGCGAGGAATTTGCGATCTTCCGGTTTGTTGTCGGCATGCCTCTTCCTATTATTGCAGGCTTGATCGCACGCGCCTTGCCGCTAACGCTCAAGATTGTTGATACAGCAACAGATACAAAACCATGAGTGTCGGATTTTGGGTCTTGTTTGTGTTGTTTTTGGTGCTGCTGGCGCTTGCGATCCGCCGACAGGAAGACCCAGGGCCCGTTCTCAAAAGGGTGCTTGAACAAGGTGCAAAACTTGTACCAAGAATGATATGCGCTTTGGTTGCGGCTGGCTTCGTGGCGGAGTTACTGCCAAAGCAGGCCATTTCCCAGTTTATGGGTGCCGATGCGGGCCTGTGGGCCATACCAGTGGCAGCAGGGGCTGGCTTGCTTATTCCTGCTGGCCCGGTAATTGCCTTTGCCATTGCCGCCGTTTTTGCAAGCGCAGGCGCATCAACCCCGGCGCTCATTGCCTTCGTAACATCGTGGAGTATTTTTGCGACCCACCGCATTCTTATTTATGAAGTGCCAATGCTTGGTGGCTCCTTTTTGCGGCTGCGGTTGCTCTCGGTGCTGGTCATTCCGTTTATGGCTGGGATCATTGCCACGTTGGTGGGTTTTATCACTCAGTTCGGCACTGCCATTCCTAATATCTAGCAGGCTCATAAAAAGCGCATATAAAAAGGGCGCACCCATCAGATGCGCCCTTAAATCTGTGCCGTAAAATTTTAAACTAGCTGCTGCAATCCATCACGCTAGGTTCGAATTTTTCGTGGTTCGGATCATAGATAATTTCGCAGCTCATACCCACGTTTAATGCTTTGCGATCTGCATCCGCGCCATCAATTGTGATCTTGGTGCGCGAGCCGGAAATTTTGGCCTTCACAACCACATCGCCGGAATTGAACTYGATAACTTTGTTCTTGTCTTCCAGAGAAAGTATTTCGCTGTTGGCCGTTATCGAAGGGATTTCAATGTCCAGTGCTTCGGCAATGATTTTAACGGTTTCAGGAGATTGCTGCAGGGCTGCGCGCACCAGCCTTGTCACATCTTCGCCGTTTGCTGCATCAATAGGCAGACCGAGTTTTTTAGCTTCCGCCAAAAAATCTRCGCTTTGCATGACGGCCATATAGCCGTCGCGCAATTCTTTCAAAACCGGAGCAGGGACGCCACCAGGCGCTGCTGTTAAACGGCCAAGGCCAGACATCGCGGTAATGAGGTTCACAATGGATTTTGCTTTGTCAGAYTTGGCAAATTCAATGGCTTGRGGYTGCAATTTRCCGCCGAGATAAACCGCAATCGTGCCATTTCCTGTTTCCACAAACGGACTTAAGGCTGAAAGGCTGCCGATTTGCCCCACAACTTCGCCGCGCAACATTGCCATTTCAGCTTCGTTGCCCTTGTAGCCGGGGATCATTTTAACGTTCAGTGAGAACGCATCCATCAGCATTTTTGTCTCGGTGAACGAGGCGGAGCCGATGCCTGATGCCGCCAAGTTGACCCTTTTTGTTGTGTTCAACAGATCATCAAAGGTCGACATGCCGCTTTCGTTGCTCAGCACTACAGCGCGCGCATCTGCGGCCGCTTTGCCGATCCAACTAAGGTCGTTCAGATCAAAGCTAAGACCTTTACGTTTCAGGATCTGGGCATAGATCAGACCAGTATTAAACGTGCCAACGGTTAGACCATCAGGTTTGGATGCGGCCAGTGTGTTGGCGCCGATAATATGTCCAGCACCCGGCAGGTTTTTGAAGATGATTTTGCTGGCACCAAGCTCTTCTTCCAGATGGCGGCCAATCAGACGGCTATAGGCATCATAATTGCCGCCAGGATTGGTCGCGATGATGTAGGTAATTGTTTTCCCGTCATAAAACCCATCTGCCCAAGCGGGAAGCGCAAGGGTAGAAAAAACGGCAAGTGCCGTAACAAGTTTTCTCATGATTTCCTCCAGTTTAATTCGCTAGGTTTCACTAAATTGGGGCCGCGCTCTTTTGGCTGGCGCGTACCCCATTTATCGATTTGGATTAGTCCGCAGGTGGGACCCACACATCTTCAAAGCCTTCGGCAGGCTCAAGCTGGTCGAACCAGTCAAGGCCAATGGCTTTCATGATGCGGCTGTTACACACCACAAGGCGTGCTTCGATATTGGATGTATTGACCCGTTTGTGCGCGACATAAGGCGGGACATAGATGAAATCGCCGGGGCCCCATTCAAAGGTTTTGGGCGTTGTATCCCAGGTCCATTCAAACTCGACCTTGCATTCAAACTGCACATCATAATGCAGGTCTTTGCCAGTGCCCTCGATGACAAAGGCAATTTCCTCGGACAGGTGGCGGCTGGTGCCGGTGGATTTGCCCACTTCGATGAACTGCATGAATGCATCGATGCAGCATTCCTTTGTGTCCATGCGCTCATTGATGATGTGTTTGATAAGGCCGTCGGCGGAACGTTCCAGTGGCATCTGGCTGTGTTTGACCACGTTCAGACGGTTGTGATATTCAGCGCGAAATTCTTGGCTCGCTTCTAGGGCGTCCTTATAGAATGTGACTTCGGGTGCGCCTTGTTTTGCACGCTGACGCTCGATGACGTCTACAAATGTTGCAGGATCCATTTTAATTTCCTTGTGTTCTATGCGCGCCGTTAAAGGCTAATGGGAGGGTGATAATCTTCGTGGCCAGGAACTGGCTCGGTAGGCGGAAATTCCACCATTTTCTGGAAGATCATGTGCATGAACAGGAACAGTGGTTTTGCTTTCAAAACCAGCACGATGCTCTCGTCGTCGCTGTCATTCAGATGTTGGTGAACACAGGCATTTTCGACGATTAACGCATCGCCAGCTTCCCAATCCATACGGCGGCCATCATGAATGTCATGGCCYTTGCCTTTRAGAACAAAGAACACGGCGGAGTTCATGTGCCCGTGGGTTTGGCCATAGCCATGGGGGGCAAAAGCATCAACATGCGCTTCAATTGATTGAGCGATCTTATTGGCYTGAGGGTTGATGACCTTCTTGCCAAAATTATGTGGYCCRCCCTTCCATTTCATCTCGCTGGTCTTATRGACRCGCGGCTGTTTGTAGAGCTCTTCCTTCATTTCGCCATAGGTGCCTTCCAGCGCCCGAACAAAGGTTCTYTTCTTGGTCCAGCGTTCCCAAACGACTTTCTCGCCGGTCTCACTATTGTGACCCACGCCACTGGTTGTGTTGTTTTCTTCGGACATAGTGCCTCCTCAATTTTCAGGATGAAAAAGAGGTTAGCGTGACGTTGTGTTTCCGTCAATGGGACGACGTTCTGTATRAAGGAACAAAATAATGATGCCTATTTTTGRATTTCTTTCGATAWAATGGGCGCGCCGAGGTATTCAGCGCTTTCGCCATAAAGCAAAGATTTSACCATGTCGGGACTGATGCGTTTGACCAACTGATCAATCGAACCAAAYAGYGGCAGCGGCARATTTGCATCTTGAGCAAGCTCCAAYGCCACATCCATATCTTTTTCATGCCARGTGAAGCGYGTTGTGTCCCASCGTTCCAGTGTGGTGTTTYTTGCAGGGCATTTRAGCARCGTCTYGCGCATCTTTTGCGCATCAATGCCGCAAGCGCGCGCCAGCGCCAGAGTTTCATAATTTGCAACACAAGCGGCCCAATGCATCATGTTATTACAGGTYTTGGCTATYTGCCCGCAGCCATGRCCGCCAATATGTTCAACACTTCGGCTATAGGCCATGAGAAYGGGCGTAACCCTTGTAATGCAAGACGTTTCCCCGCCGCAAAGCGAGATAAGCTCACCTGTCTTCGCACCCTGAAGGCCGTAGCAAACGGGAGCGTCGACGATGTTAATGCCTTGTTTGCGGCATTTAACGGCRAGCTCACCAATGACCGCKGRATGTATCGTTGCCGTRATGACAATGATGGCYCCGGCATTAAGCGRYGTAGAAAGYARCTCATCTACCACGCTGCGCGCCTGATCGTCGGTGGCGACCATAACAAGCACAACATCCTTGTCTTCGCCCAACTTCGACATGTTGTCGGCTACAATCAGCCCCAGATCTTGCGCTGCAATGCATGCATTCTCGTCGATATCATAAACGGCGATATCGAATTTTGCGCTTGCGATGTGTTGGGCCATTGCCCGTCCCATTGCGCCAATTCCTACAAACCCAATGTTCATTTCAATCTCTCCTGCTGGTGCATCCAAGGGAGGGCATGCGGTGTGTGGAATCAAAGCCATTGTGAAGGACGTACCTTTATATGGAACGTCGGTCCATTATTACTTGAGTTAAACGAGTTTGCAAAACTAGTCTGATTGACACAAGCGATGAATTGCAGCGGAAAGCTGACCGAAAATTCCACTTGAGAGTTTTCTTCATTAAGCAATTCTACGCATTGAAGCATGGGGGAAAACATGGATCTGGCAACAATCTTTGGGCCATTAATCAACATAGTAACGTCTGCGCAATTAATGGGGTTAATCCTGTTGGCCATTCCCATTGGAATGTTCTTTGGCGCTGTGCCTGGCCTTGGCGGCAAGCTTGGTATTGTACTTGTCATACCCTTTGTTTTTGGCATGGAGCCATTGCCCGGTGCGGTCTTTTTATTGGCAATGCACGCGGTGGTCCATACCGGCGGTTCAATACCTTCCATTTTGTTTGGTGTGCCGGGCACTGGCCCAGATGCGGCAACTATTGTTGATGGTTATCCCATGGCGCAGCGCGGTGAGGCGGGCCGGGCGCTTGGTGCTTCCCTTGGTGCCTCCGGTGTTGGCGGCATTATTGGCGCGTTGTTTTTGGCGGCGATGCTTCCGGTGTTGCGGCCGGTCGTACTTGCCTTCAGCCCGGCTGAGTTCTTCTTGCTGGCGCTGTTTGGCATAACTTTCATCGCAATGTTGTCGGGCAAAAGCCTGATCAAAGGCATTGCAGTTGGCTTTCTTGGGTTGATGGTCTCTCTGGTGGGCCTTGACCCGCATAGCGGCGCGCAACGCTTTACCTTTGACCAGTTGTTTTTGTGGGATGGCGTCAGCGTCATCGCGGTCGTGCTTGGTATTTTTGCCATTCCGGAAATGCTATCTCTGGGCGTAAAGGGCGGCGCTATTGCCGAGGTCGAGGGAAAACCCTCTCGTTACGATCTGAAACAGGTGATTGAGGGGATACGTGATGTGTTCCGCCATCCCTGGTTGACCATCCGCACATCAATACTGGGAGCAGCCRTTGGCGCWATTCCTGGYCTTGGCGGTGATGCTGCATCATGGATTTGYTATGGTCACGCCGTTCAAACCTGTAAAAAYCCTGAAAATTTTGGCAARGGCGATGTGCGCGGYGTGATTGCACCAGAAACGGCCAATAAYTCCAAAGAAGGCGGCGCATTACTGCCCACGCTGTTCTTCGGCGTGCCGGGCAGTTCTGGCATGGCCATTCTAATCGGTGCCTTTGTGATGCTTGGAATTCAGCCYGGCCCGGCCATGGCGCTAACCGGCATGGACCTKGTYTGGTCTTTGATCTGGGCACTGGCGCTGGCCAATTTCCTGTCAGTGTTTGTGTTCCTGCTTATGGCACCTGCCTTTTCGCTGCTGGTGTTTGTGCGGGGCACYTTGCTCATTCCATTTGTRCTGGTGCTGGCTTTCTTGGGGGCATATYTGTCTGAAGCTGCATGGGAAAACATTGTGCTGCTGGTCGGTATCGGCGTGCTTGGCTATTTCCTGAAAAARCAYGGTTGGCCRCGCCCGCCTTTCGTYATCGGTCTGGTGCTTGGCAAAATCGCCGAGGATTCSATTCACAAGGCACTKGCCATTTGGGGYCCGACATTTTTCTTGCGCCCTCTGTCTCTCGTGCTCATCGGGCTCATCATACTGACCATTGTGGTTTACATTTACCGGCTTCGCACCGGCAACAAAACRAAGGTCGTTCAACATGACACTTGATAGYAAAATACTYACAAGTTTYGCGATGYTTGCCYTRTTTRCCATCGCGACAGGMATGGCCAYGGTGTTGCCATCTGATGCAGCCTTTATGCCCTTGATGATCGGTATTCCTGGGGTGTTGTTGTGTGGTGCGCAACTGATCATCGATATTCGCGGTCAACAACGCGTGGACACAACCATTTCCACTGAGAAAATTGAGAAAGCATCCGAGGATGGCCGAACCGAGCTGGAAATGTTCTTTTGGCTCGCCGTGTTCACAGCTTCATTGCTTGGRYTGGGCTTTGTCATCGGTGGCCCACTCGCGGTGYTGCTGTTTGTTCATTTTGAAAARAAGAACAATTGGCGCAACTCAATATTCTCTGGTGCAGGCACTTTTATTGTCCTGTGGGGTATATTTGAAATGCTGCTGGAACTGACTTTGTTTCGCGGYTTTATTCTGGAAACGCTATTYCCYTAATCGGGTTTAGAGCGCGTCTTGTAAAACAGCTTGAACATCCATGGTGCCAAGCTGACRGCCAGCCCAATRCGCAGCACATGRTGGGCKGCWACAAACACCGGRTCRGCATCTAGCGAAATGGCRATAAGCCCCATTTCAACAAGGCCGCCCGGKGCAAAGGCAATGAASGAYACCATTGTGGAWGCCAGATTGAGGCTCGATACAATAATTGCCATCAGATAGGCYAGCACYAAGGTGCAWGTGAGYGTRATGACCGASARGCCKAGSCCTTGAATAAGCTCACGCTTGGAGGGGCCKGCAAAACGCATTCCCAGSGTAATGCCGATGACCAATTGYGATACCATAAGCARTGCGSCGGGRATTTGTGCGGACGTAATGCCGGATGCATGAAAGACCGCGCTAAACAGGAACGGCCCAACCATAATGGCGGCAGGAATTCTGAGCAGTCGCGCCAGATAAACACCTGCCACGCCYGAKARTGCCAGTAATGCRATGTCCTGAAGTGAYAATGCGGCGTCACTGGCGTTGGTTAAAACRCCYGCTGCRCTGCCAACCGGGGCACCAATTTCAAARCTCAGCAATATGGGTATGATCGACACRGCAAGAGTAACGCGGGCGAAATGTTGGATCGCCATCARCGATGGTTGCCCACCATTTTGCTCGCCAATCAAGACAGCTTCAACCAAYCCRCCGGGACTGGCCGCAAAAAACGCGGTTGCACGATCATAGCCACCAATTTTYCGYAAAATGGCRGCATTCAGCAGTTGAACGGCAATCATATAAGGAACAACCAGCAACAGGCTGGGCCACCAAATWGCAAGCTCTTCAACAAAGCCTGTTGAAACGCGTGAACCAATCATCAGCCCCACAATGGGCACGAAAAAATTGCGGCTTTTCTCTGGAACACCAAGAGGTTGGTTCCARAGTTTGATGCCAAACAGAGATGTCCCTGCRATGGCCACCAATGGTCCCAGCATCCACGGCAGAGGCAGTTTTAACCAGCTAAAGGTGAAGGCCGCAACTGTCGCAATAATGAGGCTGATTAGAATRGCGAGGCTTTTGTGAAGTTTCTGCTGCATTTATACCTTCGAGCCRTTCCTRAGATTTGGATTTGGACGGTTATGCAGAATAAATCTGACATTATTCATAGCGCAGGTATAGGCGCTGAAAATGTGACGATCAACTGAAATATGGAATATAGTTTCTATATGCAGAACGATTTACTGTRCCCAACTACAGCCTTGATCTTGTCCAAAYCGACATTATKGAGCCGACTTTAGAACAGGCTGTTTGGCGCGCCAGATGGACCAAATTAAAAGTGCTACGACAGCAAGCCCTGTCATTTGGAGGTATRTTCCGAAAGGTAAAAAATCCGTTGGAAACAKTGTGAGCAASCCAATCAGGACAATTACCARKCGCTGGAAGRYAGATARAGGTGTCCATATTCTTCCAATTATTCCCACTGAAATCAGAAAGACRCCAAGGGTTGCAAACACGAAGCTCATGGTGTTTTCCGCTGGTGTTCCTTGCAGCAAGAGCGAGGGCGAATAGACGAAAACAAATGGAATGATGAAGGCGGTCCATCCAATRCGAACGGARGTCAGYGCYGTCTGCATGGCRTTTGCGCCAGATATGCTGGCCGCCGCGAAAGCAGCAACAGCCACAGGCGGGGAAATCATCGAAAGCATGCCAAAATAGAAAATGAAAAAATGCGCGGCAATGGGCGTCACACCCAATTCAATCAAGGGCGGCGCGGCTAACGTTGCGACCAGCAAATAAATGCCTGTTGTTGGCATTCCCATGCCCAAAATGATGCAAATGAAAGCGGTTAGGATAAGCAAGAGTAGTAGACTGCTTTGGCCAATTGAGACCATCAAAAAGGTAAGCCCAAAGCCAAGGCCTGTCGCTTGAAGAACGCCAATAACCAATCCAGCAACGGCTCCGATAATTAGTATTTCTACAGATGCAGCGCCGGTAGAGCGTAAAGCCTTCCATATCGCTCCCAAGCTTATGCGTTTTCCCTTGTAGCCAAAAATAACGTTCAGGATAGTCACCAATATTGTGGCCCAAATGGCAGCTTCAGCAGGAGAGCGGTTGAGCCAGAATAACGAGCCGATCAAGAGCACAAAGGGCAGCGGGAAGTACCAACCTTCTCGCAGTACATCTGCCATGCGTGGGATCATGTCAGCGGGAATAGGGGGGATGCCGCTTTTACGGGCCTCCAGATCGGCTTGTATCAGAACTGCCCAGAAAAACAGGAATGAGGGCACAATGGCGGCAACGACAACTGTTGTATAAGGAACCTCAAGAAACTCGGCCATCAGGAAGGCCGCTGCTCCCATAACCGGCGGCATCATTTGCCCGCCTGTTGAGGCAACAGCTTCAAACGATGCTGCCATGCGAGGGCTGAAACCGCCGCGCTTCATCAATGGAATTGTTATCACGCCCGTTGAGGCAACATTGGCGACTGCGCTGCCTGAAATTGAGCCAAACAATGCAGAAGATACGATGGAAATTTTGGCGGACCCGCCAACGGTGCCGCCGACAAGAGCCGACGATAAATCTGTAAACCATTCGGAGCCACCGGTGGTCAATAAAAAGCCGCCAAACAGGATGTAGACCACCACGATATTGACGACGATTGTCAGCGGCGTTCCCAGCATGGCGGTGCTGTCGATTGTCAGGTAACCCAGTAGCTCCACAAATGGCACAGCGCGGCCTTGAAGCGTGCCGGGCACTTTATCTGCAAGCAGGGCATACAGGATGAAAGCCAGCACAACAAACACAAGGCTCCAGCCTGTTTTGCGCCGCAGCACTTCCAACAGCATCGGAATAACAATTAGTCCGATCGCAGAGATTTCGTTTTCAAATTTGAAGAAATTTGATGATATTTCAGGATACCGCCAAGCCGCCCACATAAAGGTAGCAAAGCAGATAGCCGCAAGCCCGGTATCAATTGGTAATTTCCAGCTTGCGTGGCTTCGTTGCAAAAAGCCCTGTGCCAGTGCAAAGCCCAGAATGACCAGCATGATCTGTTCTGGTAACAGCAGCAAGCCAAAGTGGTAGGGCACATTACCTGCAACAGCCAAAGCAAGACAGGTAATGGATATGGCAAGGGCTACAGATATATAGGACAGTGGCCCTTGCAGTTTGTTCATGCTCTCAACGTCCTGAATTTGGTAATATGATCGGCGCGTTTTTTTTAAAACAGGCGTCAAATTACTTCAGCCCGCAGGGTGTGCGGGCTGAAGCAAAAGTGTCGTTTGTTATTCAGGCAACAGGCCCGCTTCTTTGAAATAAGCAAGAGCGCCAGGGTGGTAGTCCATACCCTGGTCTGCACCAATGCGTGATGCCTGATAACCCTTCCAAAGTGGGCCAGATGCTTTCAACTCGGCTTCACTTTCTGCAATTGCCTTTGCAACAGCGAAGACGATTTCATCTGAGACATCCTTGTGCACGAAAAGAACTGTGTCATAGGCGTGAACATTGGTTGTCTTGGCGATGCCATCGACACCGGCAGAAGGTTCAACAGCGCGAATTTCTGTTTTTGGCAAACGGCTCAACAGCAACTCGTTATCGGGCAGAGAAACATAGCGAATACCGCCGCTGATGGTTGCGTTCATTTCGCGCACAGCAGCAGAGCCAGCGGCTGCAATAACAGCATCAACTTCGCCGCGTTTAAAAGCCGCCCAGCTTTTTGGCAGTGATGTTACTGGCACTTGAACAACATCTTCCATGGTCAGGCCTTCACTGGCCAGAAAACCATCCCAGAAAGTGCGGAACAATGGTGATGCTGTGTATTTCGCTGGTACKCGTTTGCCTTTTAGATCGGCAACTGARTGAATGTCAGAATCTGCGGCCACAACGATGCCCTGAACAAAAGGYGTAAGCGTTGCCACAATACGCAGGTTCTTGTGCGGATTRCCGTCAGACATGCCTGTGCCSGAGACACCCATATAGTACTGCATGACATTGGAGATGCCGAACTCRATGCGCCCAAGATCGGCGCCGTCCATATATTGCTGGGTTCCKGCCATMGCYTGAGGGCGCATCTGATAATCAGATTTTGATGACACCGCACTGGAAACGGCGTTGCTGAGCTGGGCAATTGCGCCGCCCTTTGTTGAGCCGATACCAATGACCTGAGCGCTGGCCATTGTCATCGAAGCTGCGATAACAGCAGCTGCAAGTGTGTATTTCATGAAATTTCTTATCTCCCTGTTTGAAATCTGMCGGATTAGTCTTTYTTGAGCCCAAAAAAGGATTGAGCATTTTTGTAGCAAATCTTGTCGTAGTCCTCTTTGCTCATATCGATGGATTCCARGACCTTGATGGTGTCGCGGATATAGCCGGGSCCGCGTTCTGGATCGAAAGGGCTGTCTGAGGCRAAAAGCACATGGTCAGCGCCGAAGAAATCAATGCCGCATACAGCCGCCGGGCGAGACCCGAATGTTGCGGTATCAGCATAAAAGTCTTTGAAATATTCGAAGGGGCGTTTCTTAAGCCCGGCAAGCACTGGCGCGTAATCTTCATCCGTTGTCCGCTTGCCCAATTGGTCCCAGCCGGGTCCAATACGGCCTTCAAAGAATGGTATCATTGCGCCCATATGATGCGCCAGAACCTTCAGATCWGGCAGCTTGTCCATCATGCCTGAAAACACCAACCGTGCYAGGGCAACGCTGGTTTCATAAGGCCAGCCAAAGGTCCACCAAATCTCGTATTTYGATTTATCTTCGCTGGCGTAATCTGGCATGGACGCCCCTCGGGAGGGGTGTAGCAATACCGGCTTATTGTACCTGTTCGCCATYTCRAAAACCGCGAAAAACTCATCATCATCAAGTGGYTGGCCATTGATATTGGTATGAATTTGAAGGCCRTTGGCRCCAAGRTCGCGAAAGGCACGYTCWGCTTCATCTGCTGCGTTGGGGGAGTTCATTGGGAGGGAGGCTAGAAAACCCGCAAAATAATCTGGGTGCTTTGCAACCAATTCTGCCATGCCATCAYTACCCAAACGGGCAAATTCTTCAGTCTCTCCAGGAGGGCCAAGTGCCTCCAGAGGGGGCATCCCCAAAGAGATGATCTGAGARTAATCGTRATGGCTGAACWGGTCCATAACYTTGAAACGCTCATCAAGGTCGTARATCGCAGGAATGCCTTGCATTCGGGCACCAATTCCCTTGGCTGCTCCCTCGGATTTCTGCATGGCATCCCAAAGTGGTTTGGGAAAAAARTGGTTAAAGGCATCAATATAGCGCACAGGATTCTCCTTCGAATTTRASGAAACTGTATCGACAWGCCCGGRGMGCTACAAAGACCGTTTACCTTTAGTGTTATAGGATATAACTATAACACCATCCTTTAGCATTGCAGCGTGGCACTCATGAATCTTCGGCAATTGATGTATTTTCAAAGCGTTGCGCAAACGGGCAGCCAAACGCTTGCCAGTCAAGCTATGGGGGTTTCTCAACCTGCTTTGGGTGTGCAGGTGCGCAGTTTAGAAACCGAGTTTGGTGTGGAATTATTCACTCGTAAAAGCCGCGGCATGGAAATGACGGATGCAGGACGAGAATTGAACCGACATGTAGACACCATCATGGCGCAAATAGAGCAGGCAAAGCTTTCCATGCGCCAATATCGRCTCGACCAGCCAAAAAATATTACCATTGGCGTGCCGCCCACACCGGGCAAGGTCCYGATMCCGTCATTGCTCAAAATATGGGCGTTGAAGAATAACGCGCCTCTTGTTTTGCATGAGGGYCTRTCGACTGATTTGGTGCATCAAGTGCTTACGGGAAATCTTGATTATGCGCTGTGTTACGATCCTCCTGATACTCTGGAGCTGGATCGTATTCCCTTGTTTCATGAGGATCTGGTTCTCATTGGCCCGCCAGATTTAATACGCGGTACGAGTGACCAGGTTTCCTTTGCAAGCYTGGCCRAGCTACCYGTGATCTTGGACAAGCAAAGTCAAAGCGCGCGCATTCAGYTGGATTTGATTGCGCAAGAAGTGGGTGTTGCTTTCAATGTGGTCATGGAGGTTGAATCGGTCAATCTGAAACGCGAGCTTATTGAAGCATTGCAGGCATTTTCAATMGTGCCTTTTGGRYTRTTYGCCGAAGATATTAAAAATGGGCGTTTCGCAGCTCATSAGATTGTTTCGCCTKCTGTCACAAGAACACTTTTTCTGGTCAATCGRTCCCCAGTRAAACATGMAAATCATGATTGTTTGGTCGATTCWCTCATGGAGATTTTGGTTCAAAAAATYAYAGATAGCCATTTAAACTGGCGRGAAATTGAGGATGARTTCAAGAYANAATCNCTGAGATTKYTWRTYSGYTAKTCGTCTAWCATTTTKTCTGAAATTTCTTGTGCAAGRCTGGCCAAATAGGTGCCCATTTTGTTGGCGTCTTCCTCGGTAATATTTTTGTCGGGAAGAGTAAGACAAAGGCTGCCGGTGATGTCCTTGCAATGATCAAATATAGGGGCTGCGATGCCGACAACACCGGGCGTGACGCTGCCACGTGTTGCGTGCCATCCTTTCGTTCGAATAGCATTTAGAGATTGGCGAATTTGCGGCAATGTTGTCCCCAGATCCGAAGCTTGGAGCTCTTTTTCATATTGTTTGAAYAGCTTTCCAAGCTGATAGGGCGATAGTTGCGCCAATATGACCTGYGAMGCGGCYCCATGAAACAAGGGTTGTGCCTTCCCGCGCTCATAWCCACTTTCAATCAATGTGGTTGAAGATTGCTGTGAAACGCACAAAACGCGATCCTGATACCTGCGGCACAAGAAGCTCACACATTTGTATTTGCGTGCAAGTAATTGCGTGATTGGTGCTGCCAATTGGATCAAGGGATCTGTTTTCCGGATCATGTAGTCAAATTCGACAATCCGCGACCCCAAACTATACCCGCGCCCGGGAAAGGTGGTCAGCAGACCGGTGTCCGACAGCGTTTTTAGATAGCGGTACAAAGTCGAGCGGCTATAGCCCAGAGCTTCATGAATTTCATCCAATTGCCAGTGCGATTTTTCCAATGAGAACAGGTCAAGAATTTGAAGTAGCTTTTCGTGGCTGCGCAGCTTTCAATCCTCCATTAGAGCAACTTAGATGAATGGACCATAGCGACTTTAAACGCAAGATAACGAGAAATTTTTCTCAATCAAAAATCTCATAATATAGGAAATTTATTGACATAAGAATTTGAGAAGCTAGGTTCTGCGCAATCAAATTGAGTTGCGAGAGAACACAAATATGCAAACAGACGTCCTTATYGTTGGTGCCGGCCCGGTCGGTTTAACCCTYGCAATTGCCCTTGGCCAAAAAGGTGTGMGGTGCATTCTCGCAGAGAAAAAAGCCAAGCCGGAATTCTTGCCYAAAATGGAGCGTTGCAATGCGCGAACCATGGAAATTTTCCGTCATATGGGCATAAGCGAAAGAGTTCGAGCCGCTGGCTTGGATGCGTCTGTCCCAATGGATGTTTTCGTTGTTACCAAAATGAATGAAAAGCCATTGCTGCATCTTGAATATGATTCTGTTGATGCGGCACAGGCCGAGATTGCAGGCACCACAGATACCTCTCAGCCCGCCGAAGCCTATCAGCTCATTTCGCAATACACGCTGGAACCATTACTCAAAACAATAGCGGAAGAGTTGCCCTCGGTGACCGTGATGTATGGCATCGAGTTTGAAAGCCAGACCCAAGATRACGATGGCGTCACCGCGCRAATGAAGACMAGYGATGGAACTGAAGTCACCATCCGYGCACGYTATATGGTTGGCTGTGATGGCGGSGGCAGCATTGTGCGCAAATCYTTGGGGATTTCATTGCGCGGAGAAGGCAATTTGATGGARYTGCGCCAAGCGCTTTACARATGCGACGATTTGTTTGATCGKCTCCCAATAGGTGAGGGGCCAGGGCATGGCCGCCATTATCATGTGGCTGACGGCCAAGCTTCTTTTCTTATCATGCAAGATTCCAAAGTGCATTGGACGTTGCATGCCGTGGTYGAAGATGAYGCAGCWATGGCACGCCAATTTGMRAAAATTATYGGCGAGCCAATCAATTTTGAGATGCTGTATGTAGGGAAATGGAAGCAAAACCTGCTTTTGGCGGACCGCTACAGTGATGGCAGAATATTTATCGCTGGAGATGCCGCCCATCTTGTGATTCCCACCGGTGGGCTGGGCATGAATACCGGCGTTGGCGATGCKGTCGATTTAGCMTGGAAGCTCGCCGCTGCATTGGAAGGYTGGGCGGGGCCAAACATGTTGAACTCYTAYGAGGTTGAACGGCGACAGGTTGGAGAYCGAAACATTGGCGCGTCGAGATAYGCATCCAGTGGGCGGCGTAAATGGCGCGGGCAGTGGAAAYCTGGTTTTGAYGATGCAACCGCACACGGCGCARAGCTACGCGAAAAYCTGGCYGCKGTTGCCGWTGTGGARCAACGCAAAACCAATGAAATGATYGGTGCTGAACTTGGYTACCGTTATACCAACAGTCAGRTTATTTGGGACGARCCGGGTGGRCCAGAACAATTGTTCCGCACGTATGATCCAACKGCATGGACTGGCGTGCGCTTTCCTCATGCCTGGATGAGCGATGGAAAATCCATTCATGACCTGATTGGAGCRGGGTATTCGCTTGTATGTTTTGGTGAGGATGAGCCTGTYGATCATATTGAGGCTGCATTYCRTTCGCGMGGCATACCTTTGGAAATCAAGAAGCTCTCAGATAATCGTTTGCGTGAATTGTATGGCAGATCTTATTTCCTCTTGAGACCTGATCTGCACATTGCATGGCGCGGACATGATCTGAACATCGATGCCGATGTGCTAGCTGGTATTGTGAGTGGGCATTTATGTCCCGCCACAGCTCGCTAAGCCAATGCATTGCAAGCACTTGAAGGCACAGGCTGTTCGCAATAGTCCGGGTAGAAGAACGACATAGATAAAAATCCCATAATAAAGGAAATTTGTTTGAATGCTTGGACGGTGCGCCTACACTAAACCTACATGGAATACACAAAACGAATCTGATGCAAATCACGCCTAATGGAGTAGTAGATGACACAACTTGATGAGCTTATTGATGATTTGGTTGTTGCCAGCCACATTCTAGCATCTGAGGGCGTTTGTGATGCCTTTGGCCATGTCACTGCTCGGCACCCAGACAATCCAGAGCAATTCTTGATGGCACAGGCGCGTGCGCCCGAACTGGTTCAGCACGATGATATAATGGTTTTCAACTTAGATGGCACGTCGGCTGATGGTGATAAGCGCAAGCCATTTTTGGAGCGCTTTATCCACGGATCATTGTATGCGGCACGAGCCGATGTGAACTCGGTTGTGCACAGTCACTCACGTAGTGTGATCCCTTTCAGTGTGACCACAGGTGCATTGCGCCCCATTGTTCATAGTTGTGGTGTTTTGGGAAAAAATATTCCAGTTTGGGATGCGCAAGATGTGTTTGGCGATACCAATCTGCTGATCTCCTCCAAGGAAATGGGGCATGATTTTGCCAAAACTGTTGATCAAGGGCGTTGTGCATTAATGCGTGGCCATGGTTCGACGGTTATCGGGCAGTCTGTGCGTGAAGCTGTCTATTCCGCTGTCTATCTAGAAGTGAATGCACAACTGCAAATCACCGCCCAAAGCCTGGGGCAAGTAAAATTCCTAAGTGATGGCGAGATTGACCTTATCCAATCACGCTTGGCTGATGCTAAGCCCGGAGAAGGCTATGACCGCGCTTGGGAATACTGGGCACGGCGCGCAGAAGCCAAGTAATAGGTGCAGGGCAGCCGTGTCATCTAAGTGATGGGAGCGCTCGATTAAGTTCGTATCAAGCTTGTTTGTTATGCAGATACTATGTTTGAGCACCGCTATTTGCGGTTCTGCCTACCTAATTTCGTTGATATAACGATAGCCTTCTGTGGTCGCGCGAAGAATGCGCCATTCCACGGGTTTATGGGTTTTGTCGAACGCGATCGTATCGATCACTAAAACGGCCTCGTTATCGGTCATTGCAAGCAATTCGCAGTCTCGCTCATTTGCGACAGCCGCCGAAAGGCTCTCGCGCGCTGATGCTATGCGGATACCATATTGCGCCCCGTAGAACTGGTATAAAAGGTCTGGTAATTCATCGACTTCAGGCAAGTTTGGAAAAAGGTGAATGGGTAACACGATATTTTCGTGCATCACTGGCTCGCCATCAACAGTACGGACCCTTTTAATGCGCGTCACTTCTTTCTGATCTGGCTTCAGCTTAAGCATTTCCTGCTCTTGGGCGGTAGCTTCGCTTGTTTCCATGGAGAGTATGCGCGTTGAAGACATAACGAGATCTTCGCCATTGGCATGCAGCCGATAGTAGTTGAATAAAAGTCCCAGATCATGCTGGGAGCTGCGCTCAGAAACAATGGTGCCAAGCCGTGGGCGGCGCTCTAAAAACCCATTGCTCACCAAATTTGTAAGCGCACGCCGGGTTGTGCCAACGGACACGCCGAAAAGCTCGGATATTTCGACCTCACCGGGGATTTGAGATCCGCGTTTCCAGCGGCCACTGAGAATTTCTTCTGCAATTGTGCGCTGAACCTGAGCGTAAAGCGGGTCCGGTTTTGCAAGTTTTTTAGGACTGCTTGCCGCATTAGTCGCGCTGAATTTTGAAGCCATCTTGTCTTTCACAGTACTTATACCCCGAAGCAATCTCTACGTACTTAACCTAAATCTTCACTTTACGACAACCGGTCATGCCGTTTTTTGCAGGTGCGAGGACATGATGAGTGCACAAGCCTGATCGCAATAGCCCTTGCCTCTGCATAGATTCTATATATGGTATTCTATATAGAAATAGAATTGGGCAAGCCGATGAGCACAACAGAAGATCAAAATGTGGCGTGCAAAATCTCCACCATCGATGAAGAGGGTGCGCTGCAGTTCCTCTCAAAAATGGTTCAGGTCAAAAGCTATTCGAACACTGAGGGTGAAGCTAAACTTGCGCAAATAATGGTTGCTGAGATGAGTGCCATTGGGATGGATGCCTATCTCCAACCCGTTGAGGGTACGCGTAACAATGCCATTGGCCTTCTGCGTGGCTCAGGCGGCGGCAAGAGCCTTCTGTTCAATGGGCATATCGACACCAATCCCGTCACCGAAGGTTGGACCGTGGACCCATGGGGCGGATTGGTCGAYGACAACTTTATTTATGGCATCGGCGTTTCCAATATGAAGGCCGGMGATGCMGCCTATTTYTGGGCGCTCAAAACCTTGTTGGATCAAGGCGTGAAGCTCAAAGGTGATGTGATACTGACCTTCGTTGTGGGTGARCTTCAGGGCGGTGTCGGTACTGTTCGTGCCATAGAACAGGGCATACAGGCCGACTATTTCATCAATGCAGAGCCCACAGATTTGAACGGTATGACGCTGCACGCGGGTGCCTTTGTCTTTTTAATCGAGCTGACAGGYATCACGCGGCATATGTCCAAGCGCGAAGAAGCGGTGGACGTGATTGAGGCGGCCAGTGTTTTATTGCCGCGYATGAAACAAATGACATTCTCGGGCGCTGATAATGCGGACCATGCCAGCATYAATCGGTGTCATGTAGGGGTTATACATGCCGCTTTGGGTAAAGAACTTCACGATTGGCGCCCGCCTCAAGTTGCTGATTATGCGCAGCTAACTGGAACCGGCCGATATAGCCCAAGYCAGTCTGAAGAGAGTGTAAAGCGGGATATTCGCAAGCTTTTGGATAATTTGGTAGATGAGTTTCCGGGCTTACAGGCAAGCATTTGTGATGCTGAAGTTGACACTGAGCGTTCTTATTCCATGCTGCCATTTGAAGTGCGCAAAGATTCAAMAATTGTTCAGGCTGTCAGTGCCGCTTATAAACAGGTCCGCGGAGAGGATCAGGCCTTGGGGCCGGTAAAGCCTTATTGTTTCTACGGCACTGATGCGAGCCATTTGCTGCATCGCGCTGGAATGGAGGGTATCGTATGCGGGCCGGGTGGCAAGTATAATACCATGCCTGATGAGCGGGTCGAACGCCAAGAGTTCATCGATATGATCAAGATATACATGCTCGCGATTTGCGACATTTGTGAAGTGGATACAGACTAAACGAAAGTAATCAAAACAGTAAAAAGTGGGAGTAAGAAATGACCAAATTTAATGTGACACGACGTACTTTCGGGCGGGGCCTGGGTTTGGGCCTAACCGCAGGAGCGGCAGGATTGTTCATGCCCGGTATTGCCAGACACGCGATGGCAGCGGGCGCACAAGATGGCGGTACACTCACCGTGACCTTGTTCAAGGATCTTCGAACCATCAATCCGATGATGGGCATTTTTGGCAATGAATGGCGCTGTACCGTCAATCTCTACAACAACCTTACGCGCCTTACGGCAAGCGGCGGTATTGAAGGTGATTTGGCTGAAAGCTTTGAAGGAAGTGACGAAGCCCGCACGTGGACATTCACGCTGCGCCAAGGTGTTAAATTCCATGATGGCTCCGAGCTGACTTCAGCCGATGTTGTTGCGACATTTGAAAAAATGCTCGATCCCGAAACCAGTGCGCCATATAAAAGAGAACTTGGTCCGGTTGAATCCCTCAAGGCGCTGTCTGACTATGTCGTTGAGTTTAAACTCGGCTCATCCTTTGCAGATTTCCCCAAGGCTTTGGCCGGTGCAACTGCGCGGATTGTTTCGCAGGCTGGCATCGCTGATTTCGATTCTCTGGGAACAATGGCACACGGCACCGGACCTTTCCGGTTGGTCGAGTTCGTTGCCAATGAGCGCATCGTAATGGAGCGCAACCCAAACTATTTCCGTTCAGGTCTGCCGCATCTCGATAAGGTTGTGATGCGCATCCTTCCCGATAACACCGCGCAGCAGGCGGCGCTGCAAAATCAGGAAGTTGATGTGATTGCGGATGTCGATGCCACTATTTTTGCATCGGTCAGCGCAATCAGTGGCGTTTCGGGTGTCAGCATTCCCGGCGGTACATTCCAAAACATTGTTTTACTGTCCAATCAGGCACCGTTCGATAACCCCAAAGTGCGCGAAGCCGCAAAATACTGTCTTGAACGGACACAGATATCTGCTGTGCTGACCGAAAATACCGGCTCTCCAGGAGACGATCATCCAATTGGAGCCTCTTATGAGTTCCATGACAGCAATATCGCATTGCGAACGCCTGACTTGTCCGAGGCGCGCCGCCTTATGCGCGAAGCCGGGTATGGCGATGGTGTAGAGGTTGATCTTGTTGCTGCAAACAACCCCGCTAGCCGCGCGAGGCTTGCCGTGTTGGCACAGGCCATGACCGGCCAGATCGGGCTGAAATTCAATATCGAACAGATGGATAATGCCCGYTATGGCAGTACCGTTTGGAACAARGGCACCAAGTGTTATGTYGGCAATTACGGCACGCGTCCCTTCGAGGACGCGATCCTCTCCAAGCTGTATCACAGCAGCGCGGGCATAGATGAGGGACGGTGGGCAACACCAGAAACAGATGCTATGCTTGACCGTGCAAGAGCCTCGCTAGACCCCGCAGAACGGCGGGCAATCTATAGCGAGTTCCAACGTCGTTCGCGCGACAAYGGACCGTTCCTGATTTCATCGTTCCAGAACTCTCTGTTTGGGGTTTGGGATTATGTAAAGGACTTCCCGGAACGGGCAATCAATACAGACATGCGGCTGGAAGAGACGTTCCTTACGGCTGAAGCACCGGGTAGGTAGGCCTCGCAAATTGGTCAAAGTGATTGAAAGAATAGGATACGGGCTGGTTACGCTTTTGCTCGTATCCCTATTCATATTCATTTGCACCCAAGCATTGCCCGGCGATGCTGCCGAGGCCATGCTTGGGGATAATGCGACCGAAGAAGCGCTKGCGGYCTTGCGCGAAAAGATGGGGCTAAACGCACCGCCTCACATGCAATATCTGAAATGGTTAGGCGGCATTGTGCAGGGCGATTTCGGTAGGTCACAAACATTGGGGCTTCCCATCTCGGACGTGCTGATCGGGCGATTTGGTAATTCTTTACAGCTCACATTACTGACCATTCTCGTGGCAGCAGTGGTCGCTATTCCCCTTGGGGTCTGGGCAGCTATTCGCCAGGGTCAAGCTGCTGACAGTGCTATTTTGACCATCAGCTATTTGGGTATCTCGATTCCAGATTTTGTCTTCGGTCCCTTGTTGATTTTACTTTTGGCAACGCCGCCATTGGCGCTGCTCCCCTCCAGCGGCTATGTGCCGCTCAGTGAAGATGCTTTTCAGTGGCTGCGGCACATGATCCTTCCGGTCGCCGCGCTCACAGCCATCCTCACGGCCCAYTTRGTGCGCCRGACGCGTTCGGGCATTTTGGAAGTRCTGCAAAGYGAYTATGTTCGCACCGCCCGGTTGAAGGGCYTRCCTGAGCGGAAAGTTTTGTGGCGGCACTGTCTTCGTAATGGCCTGAGCACAACAGTAACGGTTCTTGCGCTCGATCTTGGTTTCATCATGGGCTCTATCGTCGTCATCGAAGAGGTCTATGCCTATCCCGGTATCGGGCGGCTGACGATCTTTGCAATCGGTGATCGGGATATCCCGTTGATCCAGGCGACAACATTGCTCATCGCGGCCGTTTATATCGCAGCAAACATTCTCGCCGACCTTATCCATTCAGCTCTTAATCCAAAGGTGGGCTGACATGACCAGATTGTTCAAGGCGTTACGAGCCAGCAATGGATATTTGTTATTGGGCGGTGGCATCACGCTGTTCTTTTTGATTTTCGCTATGATCGGCCAAGTTTGGCAACCCTATGATCCGCTTGCGATTGATCTGACTAGTCGGTTTTCGCCCCCTAGCCTGTTGCACCTGCTGGGCACCGATGGCTTTGGCCGCGATACATTTAGCAGGATGCTCGATGGTTCCGGAAAATCTTTAGCGCTTGGGTTTGGCGCAACGGCATTGGCGCTGGGGATTGGCCTGCCGATTGCACTCGCCGTTGGTTACTCCGGTGGCTGGGTTGATACACTTACTATGCGGCTGATGGACGTCTTTTTATCGATACCCTCACTTATTTTTGCCTTGATTGTGGTTGCTGGTCTAGGTGCCAGCCACATCAACGCTATTCTTGCGCTGGGTCTTGCCGCCGCGCCAAAATTTGTGCGCATTATTCGCTCTGCGGTGCTGGATGCCAGTGCCGAAGATTATGTGACGGTGGCGCGGGCACGGGGCGAGCGCGCGCTCTACGTGCAATACCGCGAAATCCTTCCCAATATTTGGCCGCCCATTATCGTTGAAGGCAGCATCAACGTTGGATTTGCCCTGATGGCGGGTGCTGCGCTTAGTTATCTTGGGCTGGGCACTCAGCCACCTGCTGCAGATTGGGGGGCCTTAATCCGCGATGGGCAACGGGCGATCAACCAGTCAATGTGGCCGCTGATTGGCCCGTCCATCATGATTTCAAGTGCCATTGTTGGTTTCAACCTTTTTGGCGAAGGTCTACGCGATGCGGTCGGCAAGACAGGATTTGGCCATCATGGCTGAGACCGTGCTGGAGTTCAAAAATCTAACACTGGGCTTCAAAGTTGGCTCGCAGATAATACCTGTTCTAAACAGTCTGACATTCGACGTAAGAGCCGGGGAAGTTCTGGGCATTGTTGGGGAATCTGGGTCTGGAAAATCGACCGCACTCTTTGCCGCCGTCAATTATTTATCAGAAAACGCGCGGATCAGCCAAGGCGAAATTCTGTTACACGGCCAGAACACATTGGCATTGTCGCGAACAGAACTAGACAAAGTTCGAGGCAGGCGCATTGCCATGGTCTTTCAGGACCCAACCAGTGCACTGAACCCTTCAATGAGTGTTGGCGCTCAGATTGCAGAAGGAGTCGCTCACCACACTGGTTTGTCCGGCGATGCATTGCATGAACTGGCGCTGGATTGGCTCCAACGTGTCCATCTGGATGGCGGTGAGGCAACATTTGCAAAATTCCCGCATGAGCTATCCGGTGGCCAACGCCAGAGAGTGATGATTGCACTTGCCATGGCAATGGACCCGGATGTCTTGCTTATGGACGAGCCGACGACCGCCCTGGATGTGATGGTGCAGGCGCGCATTCTTGAGCTCGTTAAAGAGCTGAGCCGCTCGGCGAACATTGCTGTTATTCTGGTGACCCATGACTTGGCCGCAGCAGCGGTGGCAGCGGACCGTATTCTTGTGCTCTATGCCGGCGAAATTATGGAAATTGGCCGATCTGAAGCGGTGATCCAACACCCGACAAATCCCTACACCATGGGTCTGATTGCGGCATTACCCCAACTGAAAATACGCGCAAACCCACGGGCAATACCCGGGTCGATTTCGCGTAGCCCCGACAGGTTTTCGGCCTGCGTGTTTGCAGAACGCTGTGAGGACGTGCAGGACATTTGCAAGACGACACGCCCTGCATTGATCGGAACCGAGGGTGCAAGCCTGTCCCGTTGCCATTTTACGGATCATAAGAGCCTGACTGTACAGTCAGAAAAGAGCGCGGAAAAGGTGGTATTGTCGTCACTTTCCACAGAGGCACCGCCAATACTTGAATGCAAAGACCTTAACGTTGTTTACAAGCGCCCCTTTAGCCTGTCTGCAATGTTCTCACGGCAGGAACGAAAAGGGTTCCACGCGGTTCATGACATGTCATTCGATTTGTATTCGGGTCAAACACTGGCCATTGTTGGCGAGTCAGGTTCTGGTAAAACAACAATTGCGCATACGGCCCTTGGCCTCATTCAGCCTGCAAGTGGTCAGTTTCGATTTAACGGCAAGGATCTGGCAAGCCTGTCAGCAGCAGAATTGCGCGCCTATCGCCAACAAGTGCAGATCGTTTTTCAACATCCGGCCAGCTCGCTTAACCCGCGCAAGACAATCCTTGATCTTGTGTCGCGCCCCTTGCGTTTGGCCGGTATGGAGATTGATGCCGCCCACAAAACCGCAAGTAATATGCTGAATGAAGTCGGGTTGGATGCAAGCTATCACACACGCTTTCCCTCGGAGCTAAGCGGCGGCGAAATGCAGCGGGTGGCCATTGCGCGAGCCTTTGTAACCAAGCCCAAGGTGTTGATCCTTGACGAGCCAACCACATCTTTGGATGTTTCGGTACAGGCCAGTGTTTTGCAACTTTTAGCGCGGCTGCAAAGCGAACGGAACTGCGCCTTTTTGCTCATTTCGCATGATTTGTCGGTCGTGCGCCAACTCGCAGATGACATAATCGTCATGCGAAACGGAAAAATCTGCGAAAGCGGGCCAATCGACCAGATATATAACGCGCCGCAGCACAGTTATACCCGCGACTTGTTGTCGGCTGCCCCTTCGATTTGAACGGTTGAGCGCCGCATGTACGCCGGCGGTTAGGTGCACATGATCGTCTTCACCGTTTTTCGAAATGCTCGCGGCGTTTGGCCTGTGTGGGTGGAAAAGAAGCGTGTGAAATAGGATGGGCTTGAAAACTCCAAATCATATCCAATTTCAGTGATGGATTGATCCGTGAA
Organism: Hyphomicrobiales bacterium; assembly: GCA_002746425.1. Lineage (GTDB taxonomy): Bacteria > Pseudomonadota > Alphaproteobacteria > Rhizobiales. Next base: position 92,393 of record NVXB01000002.1, read on the forward strand.
TGCAAGTTTTCGTTTCGCAGCAAGAAGGATTCTGTCCGAGATGATTTGCCCCGCAGTGCGGCCGGTGACCGATTTAACCGTTCGCGTCAGATGTGTCGATGTCACCGATAGCATGGCGGCATAATCCGATACGGATTGGGCGGCAGTTTGGTTTTTCTCGAGCAGAGCCTGAAACTGATTTACAAGCTGCCGTTTCCTGTCGGTAATACCGCTTTTTTCTGCATCTTTTAAAACCAGTCCTCTGTTCACTGAGATCAGTAATAACAGGAATAGCGATTCCAGCGCCAGATTGCTTTCGGCACCTAGCTCGCGGTGTTCGATTTCGATTTTCTGGGCAATTTCTACAGCTTCTGAATTTCGTAACYGATGCTCTGCTCCGAGGAGTATTTGTGGTTTTGAAACCCACCGCGCCAACCARGTAGCGGTTGAGGTGATGCGACTGATGTCCGCAGTTGGAACCGTAATAACCCAGCCTTCCATGCCAAYCTGGTATTCGAATGCATGGCTGCAAAGTGCCGGAAGCCATATCATTGCCGGACCGGAAATATCATGCAGRGTGTAATCAATTTGGCCCTTYACATGRCCGGAAYTGAAAACAAAAAGTTGYGAAAGTCCCTCGTGGTAATGCGTRTCRACGGACCAGCCATGGATATGACTGCGYTCGGAAATYCGYTCGCAGTTCAAAAATCCCACATGGGCAGAGGGATCTCCAATCACATATTGATCGCGGTCCAGTCGTGTTTCAGGCATGGCTCTACACAATGTTGAAATATTGAAAGTTTTTATCACAGCTGTGGCTTGCTTCCAAACCCTTGATTCAATGAAATCAACGAAAATAAGTGCGCTATGCGAATTCTCTTTGCAAGAAATAGCGCGTTAAGGGAGAGAAAAATGACAAGAATCGCGATTGCAGGTGCCGGGATTGGAGGATTGACAGCAGCTCTTTGCCTACACCGAAAAGGCTTTGAAGTGAAAGTTTTTGAAGCTGTCAAAGWGATCAAACCTCTGGGCGTTGGCATTAACATCATGCCGCATGCGTCCAAAATTCTTCACGAATTGGGCCTTRGCGMRCAACTTGGTGAGATTGCGATCCAAACACGATGCATCGAATACCGCACCAAATATGGGCATGTCATTCAATCAGATCCGCGTAATGTGGCWKCTGGTTTTGAAGCGCCGCAATACTCAATYCATCGTGGRGAATTGCAATTTYTAYTGYTRGATGCWGTGCGCGMGCGTTTGGRTGAAGCCAGCATTGAAATTGRSAAACCAGTGRCCGGGTTTCGTCAAACGAATGAGRGTGTGACCGTGTTGTTTGAAGGTGGTGCAACTTTCCACGCAGATATTCTGATTGGCGCGGAAGGGCTACACTCAAATATACGCCGTCAACTGCATCCCAGCGAAGGTCCTCTGAGCTATGAGGGAACAATGATGTTCCGCGGCGCGACTGAAATGGACATGATCGGGGATGGAAAAACCATGGTGATCGCCGGGGATCATGACGTGAAATTCGTAACCTATCCAATCAGCGAAAAACGGCGTCAAAAAGGGCGGGCCCTTACCAATTGGGTGGCGGAACTGCGCCACAGTTCTCCGCGCCATATTGATGATGCTGATTGGTCACGCGGTGCAACGATGGATTACATCACGCCATTCCGGGAATTTATGATGGATGACATGAACTGCGCAGAAATTATGGAGGGCGCAGATGTCGTAACTGAGTTCCCAATGATTGACCGAGACCCCATATCGTCCTGGACCGAAGGGCGCGTTGCGCTTTTGGGTGATGCGGCGCATCCGATGTATCCAATTGGTGCCAACGGAGCCAGCCAGGCCATTATTGACGGGCTGGTACTTGCAGATTGTCTCGCTGATAATCCGGGGCCGGATGGTCTGAAAGTTTATGAGAGCATTCGATTGCCAGTCGCCACAAATGTCGTGCTCAATAACCGCAAGGGCGGGCCCGAAAAAGTGCTCGATATTGCTGCCGCCCGTGTGACCGGCCCAAACGATAAAATTGAAGATTTAATTTCTGCTGACGAGCTTGAGCAAGTCGCCGCGACTTACCGTAAAATTGCGGGATTCCAAAAGAAACCGATTTAGATCATTTCGCGCTCGCCCACATATTCCGTATGGGGCGTTTGCTGCGAGAAACCGATTGAGGTTCAAGCCACCTCTGCTAAATTGATGCAATACAATGCACAAGTGAGCTGAAAATGGGCGAAATTACCAACTTTCGAGGCGAGACGACAGATCCGCTCGGCGATCAATCGTCCGATAGTGGCGCTTCAGAGTTGATGGTGCGGGCTGGCCAACGTGTTCGAAAAGCGCGTGATATCAAGGGCATCCCACGGCGTGAGCTGTCAGAAATTTCTGGCGTATCCCCGCGCTATCTGGCGCAGCTTGAAGCCGGGGAGGGCAATATATCCATCGGGCTGTTGCAGCGGGTCGCCGCCGCACTTGATACTCAAATCGAGTGGCTTGTGAGCAAGGACGATCCTTGGGAAAACGAAAAGCTCTCGTTTATGAAGCTGTATTCCCGAGCGAGCTTTGAGGCACAGCAACGCGCACTCAGCCAGTTGATTGATGGCCAAAACAGCGAAGTGAAGGCAAACCGGATTTGCCTGCTTGGGTTACGCGGTGCTGGAAAATCCACCCTTGGCGCCATGATTGGCGAGCGCATGAACATTCCGTTTGTTGAGCTAAACCGTGAAATTGAAGAGCAAAGCGGCATGCCGGTGAACGAGCTGATCGCTCTTTATGGCCATGAAGGTTATCGCAAACTAGAGGCGCGTGCGCTGGAGAGGATCATCGCCACCCATGACACTCTTATATTGGCGGTTGCGGGCGGTATCGTGGCAGAACCTGAGACTTACGCATCATTGCTAAATAGCTTTCATACGATTTGGATCAAGGCATCTCCCACAGAGCATATGGACCGAGTGCGCGCCCAAGGCGATACGCGGCCGATGCAGAATAATCCCGAGTCTATGGAGCAGCTAAAGGCCATATTGGCCAGCCGGGAAACCATGTACAGCAAGGCTCAAACAAAACTTGAAACGAGCGGCAAAACCGTCAATGAAAGTTTGAATGATCTGGAGCGGATACTGCTGCAAAACGGATATGTCGACTAGCCGTTGCCAATTGGGATAAACCTAATCAGGCGCGCGCATAAAACCGTCAAAGAAATCTGAAAGCTGTTCAAAAGCATCTATTGGCAGGATTTGAGCGACATATTGGTCGGGGCGCAGAATAACGATGCAACCCCTGGTCCGGTCGATGCTGCGCATGTCAAAAATATCATTTCCCGACTTCAAATCCGGTGCGAAAACCTTTTCGTGGTCCTTGAGTTTGTAACGCCCTTTTTGAGGCGCTAGCAATGGGTGCATCGTGTGGATATCCAAGGTGCGATGGGCCTGTTGGTACACCGCGCGAAAATCAATCACCACATCGCTATCAGCGCCATCGGGCGTGAATTTTTGTATCGGTGACTGCGGTGAGTTGGCCAAAAACGCGCAAAGTGCTTCGATACCTTTGCCATTTGCCTCTTCGCCAGCAAAGGCAATCAGCCGCCAGCGGCCATCTGCTTTAAACATGTGTCCTAATTGAACGGGTTTGGCATCGGCCACGCAGATCACTGGCGCGGAGTGGAAGCGCATCCCGATTTGGAAACCCTTGGCCAAATCCTGATGCGTGCTCGCACCGCAAATCACAGATGAGCTGTATTGAACAGATGTGCCCGCAGTGAAGCGCCCGTGTTTCTGAAAATAGCGCTGGAAGGTTTTGGGATCAACGGTATTTTCACCCTGGTTCGCAGCAGTTTTTGGCTTGGCACTGAACATTTTGGCGAATTCKCGRTCGAAATCTATCAACTCTTTCGCAATGCCCTGTSGCTCAATCGAGTAGCTGTGGAGGAGAGACGGATTGTGYGTTYCGTKCAGAACGCCMGCAAGTTTCCAACCMAGGTTAAAAGCGTCGCCYATGGAAACRTTCATANCCCTGACCCGCTTTGGGGCTGTGGGTATGGCCCGCATCGCCYGCGATAAACACRGTTGGGTTGCYSGTTTKKGGRTCATCSACATTATCRAACTTGTYGCAAAGCCGTTGGCCAATCTCATAGACCGACCACCATGCGACCTCCTTTACTTCGAAATGRTARGGCCGCAGAATGCGCTGKGCAGCGGCGATTAAATAGTCCTGTGTGATGTTCTTGCTGGARACGCGTTCGTCTGTCTTGAGCTTGTCGAGYTCGACATACAGACGCACCAGATAGCCGCCCTCGCGCGGGATGATGAGGACAGAGCCTTCCTCGGCGGACTGGATGACAGATTTGAAGCGAATGTCTGGAAAATCGGTGTCGACAAGCACGTCCATCACGCCCCAGGCCTGATTRGCGGCATCGCCAACAAGCGAGCGACCCAGAGATTGGCGCACGAGACTGCGTGCGCCGTCGCACCCAATAACATAGCGTGCCGCAATGGTTTCCTCGGTGCCGCTATCCGTGTGCGTTAGCGTCACGACATTCGAGTAGGGGCCCGGCTGATCCTGCAGCAGCGATTTGAAACCGCGATTGTAATAGGGCGCGAGCCGGGACGCAGAATGGCGCATCACATCCAGGTAGAAATCATGAATGCGCGCTTGGCTTAGGATGACATGCGGAAACTCGGACAAGCCATCTTCTGTGTCCTGAATACGGTCGGATCGTAAAATGTTGGTGGGCTGTTTTTCATCTGGTTTCCAGAACGTGGTTTCATTGACCCAATAGGCCTCGCGCAACACTTTTTCGGCAAACCCAAATGCCTCAAACATTTCAACAGACCGGCACGCAATACCATCTGCTTGACCATATTCCAGCGGGCCGGATTTTTGATCAATGATACAGGTTTTAATGTCAGGAAAAGCTGCCAATTGCGCGGCCAGTGTCAGCCCTGCCGGACCACAGCCAACGATAAGCACATCGGTCGTTTTGGGCAGATGCTCTGAACGAAGATCATCCAACGGCACTGCCACATGAGGGCTACCAGTGCGAAATCCATTAAGATGATATTGCATATTCCACGCTCCAAAGTAATATGTATGCTTATTTATTGACGGCCTGACGATGGATTGTCAATGTAATATGTATACGGTCTATATTTGAGAGGGACAGCATGGGCGTGGAAATTGACCTGCGAGACATGCCGGGGCATTTAATTCGCCGGCTGAATCAAAACTCGGCCTCGGTGTTTCACAGCCGGGTCAAGGCGGCTGGTTATGACCTGACATCCGTGCAATTCGCCGCCTTGTTCACCCTTCACAAATTACCGGGTATTGATCAGGCCACTTTGGCCCGCCAAATTGCCTATGACCGCGCGACAATTGGCGGTGTCGTTGATCGGCTGGAGCGCAAAAGCCTGGTTGTTCGCAAGGTCAACAAGCGTGATCGCAGGGCTCGGCTGTTGGAACTAACCGATGAAGGCGAGCAGTTTTTGGAACAGATCAAACCGATTGTTGCAGACTTGCAGAGGGATATTCTGGGAACCCTGACGAATGATGAACGCAGCTACTTTATGCAACTTGCCAAAAAGGTGCTGCAGATGGAGCAAGAGAGCGAAGCCTAGGCGGCCTGTTCGTGGGCAGCTGCATCTTTAAGCTGCGAAAGTGCGGGGCGTGGCAGCGCCGCAAGAAGTGTCACGCTGAGCTTGCGGCAGTCAGCGCCCAGCCAATCATCGGGGAACACATTGTCAGGTAGATTGGGCGTTCTCAGAACAATCCGCCGCCAAGAATGGACAATCAACACCCGCAATACGGCAATTTCCAGTGGTGCGGTGATGGGGTGAGTTTGCAGCGCAGTATTCAGCTTCACAAAGGCGCTGTGTGTATTCCGCGTTTCGTGGATGAGAGCCGCGCCGCAGACACGGCGGCGCATCCATTGGGGCAGGGGTGTTGGCACATCCAGCAACAGGGCATCGGCAAAACCATCGAAATCGCTTGAGAGCAAAAGGTCCGGAGTGATCGCCAGCGTGGCTGGGTTGCTGATGGGCGAGGTGGTGCCAGGCTCAACAATAACCAGCTGGCAATCGGTCACCGCATTGGCTTGGGCGTAAATTCTGGGCCGGGCAGCGTCACTTTGCTCTTGGCCTGTCAATGTTAGCGCGTAGGTGCTGGTGCGCCCATGGCGCTTGCTTTCAATCCACTTATCCTTGCGCAGCCGGTGCAGCGCCACCCGCGTGGCTTCGGGCTTTATCCCGATTGCGGCGGTGATTTTGTTCAAGGTGGCACCGCTGATCCAACTGTCAGCACCATCTGACAAATCGCCAAAGACGGTGACGAGCAACGACCAAACCCGATGGGTTTGTCCAGTGGTCAATATGGAGGTATGATTCGCAAATTCGGTAGATGACATGTGGCAAGTTTAATGGGCGTCATATTCCAGAACAACCCTGTCTGTCAGCGGATAGGACTGGCATGACAGGATATAACCCTGCTCAACCTCGTAATCTTCGAGCGCATGGTTGGCGATCATCTCGACCTCACCTTCCAACAGCTTGCACCGGCAGGTCGAACAGACCCCGGCTCTGCAGGCAAAAGGCGCGTCGATATCGTTTTCCAGCGCGGCCGCAAGCATTGATTGATCCTTGTCCATGGTGAAGCTGCGGGCCGTGCCATCCATTATCACGGTGGCCTTGGTGGCTTTCACAGGTTCGCCGTTCGCAGATTGTGTTGATTTGCGGTTTAGCCTGCCTGGTTGGCCGCTGGCGAAGAGCTCATATTTGATCTGTGCATCGCTCAGTCCATGGTCACGCAAGCTGGCGGCAATGGCCAACATCATCGGCTCTGGCCCACAAATAAAAGCAGTGTCGATGGTCTCAAGATTGATCCAGCTTGAGAACAGGGCTGTGCATTTCTCAGTATCAATCCGGCCGATGAACAGCTCTGCATCCTGAGCGTCGCTTTCCAATATGTGGATTACGCTAAAGCGCCCCATATAGGTGTTTTTGAGGTCTTCCAGCTCTTCGCGGAACATGATCGTGTTGACGCCGCGATTGGCATAAACAAGCATGAATGTGCTGTCCGGCTCGGTCTTGAGTGTTGTCTTGATCAGCGACAAAACAGGCGTGATGCCAGACCCGCCAACAAAGGCGAGGTAATTCTTGGCGTTGACCGGATCAAGCGGCGTAAAGAACCGACCCTGCGGTGACATTGCTTGCAGTGTATCGCCCGGTTTCAGGTTTTCATTGGCCCAGGTAGAAAAGGCTCCGCCATCGACCTTTTTGATGCCTATTTGAAGGATGCCTTCATCGGCTCCCGCGCAAATCGAGTAGGATCGGCGCACTTCCGTGCCATCAAAATCATGCCGRAAGGTCARRTACTGGCCYTGAGTAAARGAAAAATCGCCGCCGTTTACCGGTTGCAGCGTTACAACAACAGCRTYKCGAATGGTCTTGTGAACGTCTGTGACGGTCAAGTCATGAAATTGCGGCATGGTCGGTACCTCATATGCATTTAAAATAGTCAAAGGGTTCAAGGCAGTCGCGGCAACGCCAGTGCGCCTTGCACGGGGTTGAGCCAAATTGGCTGATTTTCTCGACGTTATCCGAACCACAGCGTGGGCAGGCATCAGGGCCGCCAGCCGGGGAGGGCGGGGCAATGCCGTATTCGCTNAGCTTGGCACGGCCTTTGTCRGACAGCCAATCGGTRGTCCAKGGGGGCGMAATCTGGGTYKTGATGCGGATTTTYGATTGGCCATGCTCGCGCAGRGCGGTTTCGATATCCATCGAGATCACGCTGGTGGCCGGRCARCCYGAATAGGTTGGTGTGACCGCAACYTCAATCGTGTCGCCATCCCATTGCACRTCGCGGACAATGCCCAGATCRACCACAGAAATCACCGGGATTTCAGGGTCCGGCACTTGGTCCAGCCAATTCCAGATATCTTTGATCGAGGGTTTCATTTACCAACCCGCACCGGGATAGGCGCGTTGCAGCCATTGCATTTGCGTTAGCATATGGCCCAGATGCTCGGAATGTTGAAAGCCCGATTTTCCGCCCTTATGGGCAAAATCGCTGTCGGGGATGGCTAGCGTTGCTTCTGCCATTACGGTACTAATATTGGCATCAAATTTGAGGCGTAATTCGGTAAGATCAGGCGCGATACCTGCCGCTGCTGCCGCGCTGTCTATGTCGTCACTGATGAACATTTCACCGACATAGGGCCATAGAAAATCCAGCGCCGCTTGCATGCGTCGGTGGCTTTCTGCGGTGCCATCACCAAGGCCGATCACCGTGTCCGAGGTGCGCTCGACATGATAGGTGGCTTCCTTAAGTGCCTTGGCAGCAATCGCGGCGACCCGCTCGTCTGATGAAGCTTGCAGCCCGTCCAGCATCACCACATGCCAGGCGTCAAACAGGAATTGGCGCATCATTGTTTGGCCAAAATCGCCATTGGGTTGTTCTACCAGCAGCAAATTGCGGAAATCCCACACATCACGCAGCATTGCCAGATCATCGGCAGAGCGGCCATTGCCTTCAACCTCGCCTGCAAGACCCAGCCACATTTGTGTCTGGCCAATCAGATCAAGCGCGGTGTTGGCCAGCGCAATATCTTCTTCCAGAACCGGTGCTTTGCCGCACCAGTCACTGATGTTTTGGCCAAGCACCAGCGTGTTATCGCCCATACGCAGCAGAAACTGGAACAGTGGGTCGCTCGCGTCTTGGGCCATCACATCGCCCCAACGTCTTTGGGAATGTCAAAGAAGCTTGGGTGCCGATAGACTTTGGCCTCGGAGGGCTCGTAAAACGGCCCCTTGTCGGATGGCGAGGATGCGGCGATGGCGGAGGCCGGAACCGCCCAGATGCTGACGCCTTCATTGCGGCGGGTATAGACATCGCGCGCGTTTTTGATCGCCATTTCAGCGTCAGGTGCGTGCAGCGAGCCAAAGTGACGGTGGCTCATTCCGTGTTGGCCGCGGATAAAGATTTCCCACAGAGGCCATTCGCGTTTTGCATCCTTGCTCATTCTGCAGCTACCTTTTTAATAGATTTCTTGTCGGCATGAGCCATCAGGCCTTCTCGCACCCAGGCGCCGTCATCCCATGCCTTATTGCGGGTCGCCAGACGGTCCCGATTGCACGGGCCATTGCCGCGCAAGACATCAAAGAATTCATCCCAGTCTGGTTCGGCAAAATCATAGCCTTGCTTCTCTTCATTCCAGATGACGGTTTCATCAGGAATGGTGAGGCCCAGATAAGTGGCTTGCGGCACGGTTTCATTGACAAATTTCTGGCGAAGCTCATCGTTGGAGCTCATTTTGATTTTCCACGCCATATTCTGCGTTGAATGTACGGATTCTGCATCTGAGGGGCCAAACATCATCAGCGAGGGATACCAAAAGCGGTTGAGCGCATCCTGCGCCATTTTGCGCTGTGCCTCGGTGCCCTTGGCCATTTTCATCATGATGTGAAAACCCTGGCGCTGGTGAAAGCTTTCTTCCTTGCAAATACGCACCATGGCGCGGGCATAGGGGCCATAGCTGGTGCGCTGTAGCGGCACCTGGTTCATGATGGCAGCGCCATCAACCAACCAGCCAACTGCGCCCATATCAGCCCATGTCAGCGTCGGATAATTGAAAATAGACGAATACTTCATTTGGCCTTTCAGCAGCATTTCGGTCAGATCATCGCGGGACACGCCGAGCGTTTCGGCGGCGCAATAAAGGTAAAGCCCGTGGCCCGCCTCATCTTGCACCTTTGCCAGCAAAATTGCCTTACGTTCCAGTGTCGGCGCGCGCGAAATCCAGTTGCCCTCCGGCAATTGTCCAACAACCTCGGAATGCGCATGCTGACCAATYTGGCGGATTAGGGTTTTGCGATAGCCYTCTGGCATCCAGTCCTTTGGCTCAATTTTCTGGCCGTCATCAATACGCGCYTGAAACACCCGCGCTTGCTCACTGTCATCAACGGTTTCGGATTTGATCATCTGTGCATACATCAGTTCATACCTTTTCCAGAATAGGAGCTGCGCCTTGGCCGGCGCYCACACACATGATGCAAAGTGCGTAACKGCCAATTGGCGTGCGCGTTGCATCGCAGATAAATGCTGTCATTGAGGCCCCCTAATGGGAATTTACCGGGTTTCTCAATTGGGTGCAATAAATAAGTTACAAAAAATAATTTTACTACAAAATTTGTAACATATCAAATTTGCAATTCACCCTTGCAGATTTGGYAAGCCTGAAATGAYCAGATCYGCCATCAAGTTCGCATGGTCGMGGCGGGTCTCGGCATTAGCAGAACTGCTCCACTTATAGTGCCAGTTCAGCATGCCAAAGAGGGACATGGTTATGGTCCATAATTTGGCTTGATCTTGCGCGATCTCGGGCGGGCAGATACCTGCCACAAGATCCCGGCCAACCCGAATGAATTCGCGTTGATATTGCTTGAGAATCTCTTGGTGCTCTGGCGATAGGGCCTGCGTTGCGCTAATAAGCACATCGTGTTCTGCATCCGCCCCTTCATAGGCAAGCAGTACCTCGACAAAGAGGGTACGCAGCCGATCCTTGGGATCATCGGTCTCAAATGTCAGGCCACAAATACGATCGCGTAGCATGCGCAAATGGCTGTCGAGCATATCGAACAGCAGTGCTTTTTTGCTGGGGTAATAGTGGTAAATATTGGCCTTGGAGATGCCACACGCCAACGCGACACCGGCCATGGACGCTCTGCCATAACCTTCATCGGCAAAAAGACGGGCTGCTGCCCGCAAGATTGCTTCGCGTTTGTCGGTGTAATCTACTGCAACTGTGCGGGCCAAAATCTACTCCTTATTCCGGTTGTCGATGAGGCGCTGTGCTTTGCCTTCAGATCGTTTGACCCCGCCGGGATCAGCCACGACAACTTCTGTGCTGACACCTACGACATCTTTCACATGCTTGGAAAGYGCTTTTGCCTGCTCGGCACGGGCTGCGCTATTTGCCGCATCCGGCAGRCTYTCGACGTGAATTCTCATCGCGTCCATGCGGCCTTTGGAGACCAGTTCAATCTGGAAATGGGGGCTGAGGCCATCGGTACGTAAAATCTGTTCTTCGATCTGCGTGGGAAAGACATTGACCCCGCGCAGGATAATCATGTCGTCCGAGCGGCCTGTTATCTTTTCCATCCGMCGCATYGAYCGRGCGGTGCCGGGCAACARCCGGGTTAAATCGCGGGTGCGGTAACGAATGATGGGTARGCCCTCTTTYGTCAGCGTTGTAAACACCAACTCGCCCATCTCACCATCTTCCACGATKTCGCCGGTYTCMGGATTGATGATTTCGGGATAAAAATGGTCTTCCCAAATGTGCAGCCCATCTTTGGTCTCGACACATTCATTGGCGACGCCGGGGCCCATGATCTCGGACAGGCCATAGATATCAACGGCATGCATATCAAAGGCGTCTTCGACCTCTTTGCGCAAAGCATTGGTCCAGGGTTCCGCCCCGAAAATACCCACTTCGAGCGAACAATCGCGTGGATCCAGCCCTGCGCGATGAAATTGCTCCAGAATATTGAGCATGTAAGACGGTGTGATCATGATCGTGGACGGTTTGAAATCGTCGATCAGTGTCACTTGGCGCTCGGTCATGCCGCCCGAAACCGGGATGACGGTGCAGCCCAGTTTTTCCGCACCATAATGTGCGCCCAACCCGCCGGTAAAAAGCCCGTAGCCATAGGCCACATGCACCTTGTCACCAGGCTTAGTTCCTGCAGCACGCATCGAACGTGCCACGACATTTGCCCAGGTATCAATGTCTTTGGCGGTATAGCCAACCACCGTGGGCTTGCCCGTTGTGCCAGATGAGGCATGGATGCGGGTGATCTGCTCTTGCGGCACAGCAAACATGCCAAARGGGTAATTGTCCCKMAGGTCGGCTTTRACGGTGAACGGAAACTTGKCCAGATCAGCCAGCGTCTTGAGGTCGTCGGGGTGCACACCCGCCTCATCAAAGCTGYGCTTATAATGRGGYACATTRTCGTAGGCRTGGCGAAGMGACCACTTCATACGCTCCAGCTGCAACGCGCTAATCTCGTCGCGGCTGGCGATCTCGATGGGATCAAGGCTTGCGCGCGGCGGTGTCAAATCTTTCATGTTTTTTCCTCGAACAATGTTCCCAAGATTGCGCGGGATTGGCCGCGAAATTCCGCGATAATGGTGCCGTCTGGCCGGGTAACCGTCACGTCGTAAATTCCGATTTTTCCTTTAAGCGCAACCTCGCGCGCTGTGGCCGTAATCATTTCACCGGCGATGCCCGGCGCAAGATAGGTGATGGTGTTGGACTGCGCGACTGTCATTTGATTGCGGCTGTTGCAAGCAAAGGCAAAGGCGGAATCCGCCAGCGCATAGCTTACGCCGCCATGCAAGTTGCCATGGCCATTGCAATGGTGCGGCTGGACATGCAGCGTCATTGTGGCGGTGCCTTCTGCCACGTCGGCAAGTTCAAATCCAAACCATTTGGAGGCTGCATCACCGTCCCACATGGCGGCAGCAGCACGTTGCGCAACTGTTGTCATTTCCCTTTGAACTCCGCTGGTCGTTTGTTCAGGAAAGCACTGACACCTTCGGCATAATCCGAGCTTTCGCCGCAAGCTTTCATCAGGTCGGCCTCAAGTTCAAGCTGTGCATCAAGCGTATTTGTCGCTGCCGCATCAATAGCTCGCTTGGTGGAAGCATAGCCAAAGGTTGGGCCCACAGAAAGGCGCGCGGTTAGCGCTCGCGCCTCCTCCATAAGCTCATCATCTGGAACGGCGCGCCATATCAKGCCCCAATCGGYGGCTTTTTGYGCKSTCAAAGGYTCYGCTRTTAGGGCCARACCRCRKGCRCGYGCAGGMCCRAGCAAGCGCGTAAGTTGCCAGCTGCCACCGGTATCAGGGATCAGGCCAACTTTGGAAAAWGACTGGATRAATTTCGCGCTTTCGGCRGCCAAAACGATRTCGCAATTCAGRGMAARGCTGGASCCRGCHCCRGCGGCRACRCCGTTAACGGCGCAAATAACKGGCATSGCAAKGGCGCGWATCTGCCGCACCAAGGGTGCCCAATAAGTGCGCACGGTAACGCCCAAATCGGGCGGGCCATCCATTTTAGACGGGTCACGGTCKCCAAGATCTTGCCCGGCGCAAAACCCGCGACCTRAMCCCGTAATCARGACMGCACGCTTGCTCTGTGCGCYTTCAAGGGCTGCGCGCAATGCAAGATGCATTTCTGGATTAAAGCTGTTCAGRCGGTCTGGCCGGTTGAGSGTAATCTCCACCCACTCACCATGRTCTGTYACTAGAATTGACTCAGACATCGCACCCTCCCTTTTGCATTTTTCTAATCTAACGCTTGCATAAACCGACTGGACGGTCAATGATTGATGGGTAATTCAGTAAGGAGCTTGGCCGGTGACACAAATGGACATTCAAAGTTTCGCATGCGGCGAATGGATTGGGTCAGGCGATGGTGCACGCGATATTGCAAATGCGGTAACCGGCCAGGTTTTTGCTCGTGCTGGTAATACCTCTCTTGATTATGAAGCGATGATYGGATTTGGCAAGGAGCGCGGCGGAAAAGCAYTGCGCGCACTGACATTTCATGAYCGCGCGCGGATGCTGAAGGCGCTGGCGCTGCACCTGAATGCCAACAAACAAAARCTATATGATYTRTCGTTTGCWACGGGHGCRACCCARTCCGACAACATGGTTGATGTGGATGGMGGTATYGGCACGCTTTTYGTTTAYGCCTCAAAGGGYCGCCGRGAATTGCCYGRYGCCAAGGTKCTTTTGGATGGCGAYATAGAGCAGTTTGGCAAAAAAGGMCTCTTTCTTGGTCAGCACATTTAYACCCCCAGACAAGGGGTGGCTGTGCACATCAATGCTTTCAATTTTCCCGTSTGGGGAATGCTGGAAAAACTGGCCCCCAGCCTGYYRGCCGGTGTGCCCTCRATCGTAAAACCCGCGACCGTYAGTTGCTATGTAACCGAAGCCTGCGTGCGCYTGATRATCGACAGTGGYATTTTGCCAGAYGGCGCGCTGCAATTGGTAACCGGTGGTTTGGGCAATACGCTTGATTTGTTGACCTGYCAGGATGCGGTGACTTTTACCGGCTCTGCCAAYACRGCKATGCTGCTGCGCACVAACCGCAWTATTATATCGAAYGGCGTTCGTTTTACCGCYGAACAAGACAGCTTGAAYGCWTCAATYCTAGGACCAGATGCRRAACCRRGYAYGCCTGARTTTGATTTGTTCGTCAAAGAAGTCAGCCGAGAAATGACGGTAAAATCGGGGCAAAAATGTACCGCGATTCGCCGCGTTATTGCACCTGATGTTCTGGTTCAACCACTTATTGAAGCGCTATCGGCGCGGCTGGCCAAAACAATTGTTGGCGACCCTCAGGCRGARGGCGTGCGCATGGGGCCACTCGTRTCGYTGGAGCAAAAAGCGGATGTGTTGGCCAAGGCWGAGATTCTTTCAAGCGAGGCTGAGCAGGTTTGGGGCAATGACGATTTCGCGCCGATTGGCGAGGGTATCGAAAACGGYGCCTTTGTATCGCCAATGCTGTTTYATTGCGGCGATCCWGATAATGCGGTGAAGGTGCAYGAGAYCGAAGCCTTTGGCCCWGTTTCCACCGTRATGGGCTACCGCGATGTKGCCCATGCWGTCGAGYTGGCAAATAAAGGGCAGGGCAGTCTTGTGGCCTCTGTCATCACCCGCGACCCTRATGTYGCCTGCGAAWTTGCCCTTGGATCAGCAGCTTTTCATGGCCGACTTTATTTCAACAACCGCGACWSYATGRMTGARRSCACSGGCCAYGGCKCRCCCMTGCCSCATATGGTGCATGGCGGRCCGGGSCGTGCKGGYGGCGGCGAAGAGTTGGGCGGTATTCGCGGCGTAAAGCACTTTATGCAACGCACAGCGATTCAGGGTAGTCCGGACATTTTGACTGCTATCGGTGGCAAATGGGTGTCAGGTGCTGCGCAGTCCACAAAAGATTCTCATCCCTTTACGCATCGTTTTGGCGAGCTTGATCTGGGTGAAAGCCTGCGCACCGAGCCGCGCCAGATTTCGCTGGAAGACATTGAGCATTTTGCGACATTCACCGGCGATAAATTCTACGCCCATATGGATCAAGCCGCCGCCGAGCGGAACCCGTTTTTCCCCGGCCGGGTGGCCCATGGCTATCTGTTACTATCCTTTGCAGCTGGGTTGTTTGTTGAGCCAAATGAAGGCCCAGTACTGGCCAATACCGGATTAGATAATCTGCGGTTCTTGAAGCCTGTAGAGCCGGGCCAAAGCATCACTGCGACATTGACCGTCAAACAAAAAACGCCGCGAAACGCCGAATATGGCGAGGTGCGYTGGGACGTTCAATTGACGAACGAAGAAGACGAAATTGTAGCTGAATATGAATTGCTGACCATGGTKGCGATGTAAGGRGCCTGAATAAATATAATGACATAATATAATAGTTATGCACTATATCGAATTTAAGYGCCTTATCRGGTGCCKGGAAAGCRGTGTCGTCTARCAAGACGAAAGACTGAACGACGTARTTTTTGAAAGGTCTTAGGGAGGAAATCATATGACCAATCGTAGAATGGTTCTGGGAATTCTAGGCGGAGTGGCGTTAGCMGCGCTGAGTGCATCAAGCTCTTTTGCACAAGAATTCACGTTGAAACTTCATCAATTTTTGCCAGCACAGGCCAATGTGCCAAAGCTTGTCCTCGATGTGTGGGCCGACAAGGTTGAAAAGCAATCTGGCGGACGCATCAAGGTCAATAGCTTTCCATCCATGCAGCTAGGTGGCACACCGCCAGAGCTGTTGGATCAGGCAATTGATGGTGTTGCTGATATTGTTTGGACAGTGGTTGGCTACACGCCAGGCCGTTTCCCGCGGACCGAAGTTTTCGAACTGCCCTTCATGGTTGAAGATGCCCGTGCGGCCTCTTATGCCTATTGGAAAATGTTTGAGGAGCACATGCAGGAAGATTTTGCAGATGTGCATATTCTCGGCACATGGGTCCATGGCCCAGGCATGTTCCACACCGCTGATCCGGTTGAAAAACCCAGCGATTTGGAAGGCATGAAAATCCGTGGCGGCTCGCGTCTCGTAAACCAGCTCCTGGAACTCTCAGGCGCTACCCCAGTTGGCATGCCTGTGCCCGCCGTTCCAGAAGCGCTTTCCAAAGGTGTGATCGACGGTACAACCATCCCTTGGGAAGTAACGGCAGCGTTGCGCGTCTCCGAGCTGGTTGAGAACCACACTGAGTTTGAAGGCCCTGCGCTTTACAACCTCACCTTTGTGCTGGCGATGAACAATGACGCCTACGACAGCTTGCCAGAAGACCTGCAAGCGGTGATTGACGCCAATTCTGGCCTTGATTTCTCGATCTTTGCTGGCGGCACACAGTCTGATGCTGACGGCCCGGCGCGTGAAATTGCGGTTGAGCTTGGCAACAACATTATCACAATTGATGCGGCAACTGCCGAGTCTGAGTGGTTGCCACTTGTTCAGCCAATCTATGACACATGGATTGCTGATATGGCCGAAAAAGACATCGACGGTCAGGCACTGATTGATCAGGCCCGCTCCTTGATGGCTGAGTACAGCGCCAATAATTAAGACCAACAATACGGGGCCGCTGTTCGTTTGAGCAGCGGCCCTTTTCATTGCGAGTGTGGAGGTGAGCAATGTACGAATTCATGCTGAAAATTTCCAGATTCATGGCTGTTCTTGGTGGCCTGATGCTGGTTGCTCTAATTTTTCTGACATGCGCATCGATCATTGGTCGGTCGTTAAATGGCATGTTTCATTCGGACTTCTTCCAAGCAAATTTGGCCGGTCTCTCTCAATGGGGCTTGGACATCGGCATTGGCCCAATAAATGGCGATTATGAATTGATCGAAGCAGGCGTTGCTTTTGCCATTTTTGCCTTCATGCCTTTGTGCCAAATCACCGGTGGCCATGCCACTGTCGATGTCTTCACATCCGGGTTTTCGCTGCGCGCAAACCGTATTTTGCGGGTGATAACTGACGCCGTTTTTGCAGCCGTATTCGTGCTGATAGCCGTGCAATTATATGGCGGTATGCTCAGTAAATTACGCACGGGGCAGACAACTTTTCTCATCGAATTTCCGGTCTGGTGGGCCTATGCGCCGTCGCTTGTCGGCGCCGTCATTGCAGCTGCAATCGCGGTATACTTGGCCGGTATGCGGCTGATGGAAAGCCTTACTGGCCGTGACCTTTTGCCAGCAGATCTAGGAGCAGATCATTGAGTGACATACTAATTGGCATATTGTCATTTCCAGCAGTACTGCTGCTGATATTTCTGCGAGTCCCGATCGGGCTTGCCATGTTTTTGGCCGGGCTGGTCGGCTTGGTCCTTGTCACCGGCGACAGCAGCGTGCCCTTTGGCCGGCTAAAATCAGAGACCTTTACCACCTTCTCCAGCTATTCATTGTCGATCATTCCAATGTTCTTGCTGATGGGCCATTTCGCAACGCTTGGCGGCATGTCGCAGGCGCTGTTCAAGGCTGGCGAAAGCTGGCTTGGTCACCGCAAGGGCGGGGTGGCAATGGCCGCCATTGGCTCTTGCGCCGGGTTTGGCGCCGTGTGCGGCTCGTCGTTGGCAACGGCGGCAACAATGGGCCGGGTCGCGCTGCCTGAGATGCGCCGCTACGGCTATGCAGGTGGATTTTCCACCGCAACCCTCGCCGCCGGTGGCACGCTCGGCATCCTGATCCCCCCCTCCGTGGTGTTGGTGATCTACGCGATCCTGACCGAGCAAAACATTGCCAAACTATTCCTTGCGGCCTTCATTCCAGGCATCTTGGCGGCCCTCGGCTATATCGTGGTTATCTCAATCTATGTGCGGCTCTACCCAGAATCGGCAGGCACCCGCCCGCGCGTGGCCTACCCCGAACGGTT
>NVXB01000068.1 GCA_002746425.1 Hyphomicrobiales bacterium
CACATTAAATGGCTTGGGCGAGCGCTGCGGCAACGCCAATCTCATCTCGCTTATCCCGACATTGATGTTGAAACCGGAATTTGCCGATAAATTTGAAATCGGCGTCAGCAATGAGTCCCTACAGAAAATCACTGCGTTTTCAAGGGCCTTCGATGAATTGTTGAATCGATCTCCCAACCAGCAAGCGGCCTATGTCGGCAGCAGCGCCTTTGCCACCAAGGCAGGCATTCACGCCTCCGCTTTGCTCAAAGAGCCCGAAACCTACGAGCATGTGCCACCCGAAAGCGTGGGCAATCGCCGCCATGTTATGGTGTCCGATCAGGCCGGAAAATCCAATTTGCTGTCCGAGCTAAAACGCTTTGGCATGGATATCGACAAGAAAGATCCGCGCCTTGATGGCCTGTTGGCCGACATCAAAGAGCGTGAGGCGCAGGGTTATGCCTATGAAGCCGCCGATGCCTCGCTAGAACTGCTGGCGCGCAAGTTTCTGGGTTCTGTGCCAAAGTATTTCGATGTCGATAGTTTCCGCGTCATGGTCGAGCGCCGCTACAACGCCCGCCAGCAATTGGTGACTGTGACAGAGGCGATCGTCAAAGTATCGATAGGGTCAGAAAAGCGCATGTCGGTGGCCGAGGGCAATGGCCCGGTCAACGCGCTGGATCAGGCGATCCGAAAGGATCTTGGCGGCTATAACCGTTATATAAATGATTTGGAATTGATCGACTACAAGGTGCGCATACTCAATGGCGGCACCGAGGCGATCACCCGCGTGCTGATAGAAAGCCGCGATGGTGATGGCAATCGCTGGTCCACGGTTGGGGTGTCGTCCAACATAATAGACGCATCATTCGCGGCCTTGCTCGACAGCATAAATTACAAGCTGATCAAATCTGGTGCAAAGAGCCTTTAGAGTTTGGCGGTTTTGTCCAACTCGCGGTCTTCTGCGCGTGTTAGCCTGGCGGCTTCGCGCAGCATCGGGATCATATCGCTCACCTTATCGGTGTTGAGAAATTCCACATCAAACCCGGCGCGGATATAGCCTTGATCCTGCATATGATCGAGTAATTCGATAAGTGGCTGCCAAAAGGCGTTGATGTTGGCCAACAGCACGGGCTTTTTGTGCCGCCCCAGTTGCGCCCAGGTTAGCTGCTCGACAAGCTCTTCCAGCGTGCCAATGCCGCCCGGAAGCGCAATAAAGGCATCAGCGCGGTCAAACATGGTGCGTTTGCGCTCATGCATATCTTCGGTGAGGATCAGCTCGTCCAGCTTTTCCAATTCATCACTAGAGGATTCCATATCCATCAAAAACCGCGGAATAATGCCGGTCACCTTTCCGCCATTGGCCGAAACGGCTGCCGAGACAGCCCCCATCATGCCAATGGTGCCGCCGCCATAGATCAAGCGGATGTTTTCATCGGCAAGAAGCGCGCCTAATTCGCTGGCTGCTTGCATGTGGTCTGGATCGGTGCCGCTGCCTGCGCCGCAATACACGCAAATGGAGGAAATCTTGTTCATAGATGGCTGGTCCTGTCGCAGAATCATATGTCATGGTTTCGCCGTAGCTTCTTGTTATGAGATAAAAAGCTCTTTAGAAACAGTTATCAATTTGCAATGTTGAAGCTGGTAGGCGGTATTTCAAGCGCTTGCACTTCAACAATTTTTATAAGGCCCTTGCGGTCTTTACTGGTGACCCATGTCCAACTTCATTTCAGGCCTGATGGCGCAATTGGCGGCGAAAGCTACGCTGATTGGCTTGTCTGTGGTGGTCGCGGCCATTGGTGGAGCTGCCTACATGGTGACACGCGGCGATGTGCCATTGTTGGACACGCTGCGTGGTAACCTGACGGAGATTGGCACAAAGCCTGCACTAATACCTGCAGCAGAACCTGATGGGCCAGAGATAAAAACAACACTTCCAGAGGAAAACACACCCCAAGCAGAACCAGCCATTGAGCCTGGCACGCCGCCGACCTTCGATGTGGTCCGTGTCGCCTCCAGCGGGGAGGCAGTCATCACCGGTTTTTCCACCCCCAATGAGCGCATAGAAATTGTCTCCAACGGTGCGGTGATTGCGCAGGCCGAAGTGGGAAACAGCGGCGATTGGGCCATTGTGCTGGATAAGGCATTGCCGCCCGGTGGTCACAATCTCATCGTGCGTGCGGTCCAGCCGGGTAGTGGCAAAATCGTTGTGTCCGCGCAAAGCGTGACCGTGGCTATTTTGGAAAACGCAGATGACACGCCGATTGTTTTGCTGGATCAGCCGGGCCAAGCTGGTGAGCTGTTACAAGGCCCAACAGGGCCTAGTTTTACACTACAGGACGACCCGGCGATGACATTCGACGTTGCTGTTGCTTTGGCGTTGAAGGAAAACATCGCGGCAGAAACAATCGAAGCTGACACAACACCTGTTGAGCAGCCAAGTGAGGCACTGCCAGAGGAAACGCTGCCAGAAGAAAATTTGCAGATTGTGGCGCAAACAACAGAACCAGAACAGGCGCCGGATAAAACCCCTCAACTGGCAGTTTTGATCAATTCAAGTACCGTCGCAGATGCGCGCAATGAAATGGCCATGCGCGGCAATTGGACCACGTCAAAAACTGTGGATGTTGCTGCGCTGGAGCCAGCTGAGGAACCCAAAACACCAGATGTTGTAGCCCAAGACCCAGATATTTTCGTGACCGTTGAAGCGGTTGAGGCCGAGATTGAGGGCGCGCTCTATGCTGCTGGCGCTGCGAACCCCGGCGCAACAGTTCGGGTTTATTTTGATGAGGATCTGATTGGCGAAACCAAAGCTGGCGATAAGGGCCGCTGGCTGTTGGAGGCCAACCGCAAATTGCCCGTGGGCCAATATGCTGTGCGTGTGGAGCAGGTCGAGCAAAGCAACGGCAAAGTGCTGGCGCGGCGCGAGGTATCCTTTGCCCGCAGCGCAGATTTAGTCAGCCTCATTCCAAGCACCAAAGAGGGTGGTTCGCCCACATCAGACCCGGCGCAACTGCCCAATGCGGTGATCATCCGCAAGGGCGATAATTTATGGTCCATCTCCCGCCGCCTCTATGGCAGCGGCACCCGGTACACCACCATCTACAGCGCCAATGGCGATCAAATCCGCAATCCGGCCCTGATCTATCCCGGTCAGGTATTTGTGCTGCCGTGAGGCGTGAGAAGAAGGCACTGAGAAAGCSGYTAAGAGTTGTTTACYCGAAAAAATAAGATGCTACAGGTTGAAACMTGTGCCCAGGAAGACCACCCCAAATTGTAAAATTGGTTTTCRTGTTTGTGAATATTACAAGCCATGATATTGACAAATATGACTAGTAAAAACACCTATAGTTACTAGTGGGGAGACTGGGTATCGTATGGAATATATAGATAAACTGCGTYATTTTCTTGTGTTGATTCTAGCCTTTTTATTGCCTTATTCCGCTATGCTTGGTGCCAYATCTGCGCAGCCCTATGCRYCTGATGGCGTCTCTYTAAAAGAYACATTTTATATTAGAAGCGCTGGYAACAACCARTATTTGTCAGCCAGTGGCAGCGGCGTTCATCTGCGCCCGCTTAATAAGAGTAGTGACGCGTTTTTATGGGCGCTGGACCCTGTCACCTACACCTATCCCTGCTATGTCGGGATGACACGGTGTGACCGCAGAACCAAAAATGAGACCCTTAGCCATTTTGGCGGCCGTTTCTACAAGATCGTCAATCTGAAAAGTGGACAGTTTTTGGGCCGTAGTGGTGGTGGGTTCTATATTGGGACGACCGTCGATGGCCGTCACCTGTTTTGGGAGGTCAAAAAAGACCCACGGCAACCAAATGGTAACGCCCACATTTTGCGTGTCGCCAACAAACCGCTCAACAAAACACAATGGCCTTTACCAGCAACAAAATTTTATCAGCTGACACAAAGAGGACGCGGTGTTGTTGCGACCGCTAATGCTATTTCTGCAGCAACGGGCAAGCAGATCGAAACGGCACCTCCCGCTAACCAGGTTTGGCATATGGAGCCGGGCCCCAAGCGCGACCTTGTGAAGCTCACCATCCATTCGGTTAAAGCAATCCAGACGTCAACCGGGCGCGATGGCGCGACCGATGTGCTGATGCGCGGCGTTGAAATTGCTATTGAATATGGTCCCAGTTTTGCAACTGGGGGTGGGGCTGCAGCTGTAGCAAATGGGGCTAAGGCTGCTGCCGCTGCCGCAAAAGCCGCCGCGCTTGCTGCCAAACAGGGATTTAAATCGGGCGGCAAAAAAATTGGCAAACAGCTTGCCACGCATGGGGTGAAAGGCACTTTTAAGGGCATCGGTAAAGGCATTGGCAAAAAATTTGCTGAGAAAACCCTTACTCAATTACTGAAAGAGGGCGCCAGCAAAACCGCCCAAAAAGAAATCAAAAAAGCCGCCAGAAAGGCGCTGAAGGAAAAGATAAAAAAGGCGGCCTTGCAGCAAGTTGCAAAGTTGAAGGCCAAGGTTGTGAAAAAAATGAAAATGCTTCGCACCTATGCCAAAGACCCAAAAAAAGCGCTGACGATGAAAAACCTCGGCAAAACGGGGAAGCGAGCGCATTCGCAGTTGACGAAGCATCTGAAGAAGAAGCGGCTGCAAGAAATGGCTGATACTGCCAATGCAAGGAGCAAGAAATTTGCCGGTATTGGGGTAGAAAACATAAAAAARCAGAATGCTGTGAACGCCGCCAAAGCTGGTGCTGCAATTTCTGCTTCTGGTCCTGACCAAGCTATTGGAAAGTTGGATTATGACATTTTTTCCAGCTTGGAACCTACCGAACATGAATTTGGATTGGCGCGCGAAGCCTATGCGGCGCTTGAATATACTGAATCCGCCGAAGTCAAAAACARCATCAAAATGTGTGAGAGTTGGGAGGCGTATATACCGCCGCAATCTCCTATTTTCGTTATGTCCGAATCCGGCCTTACAAAGTTTTCCAAACAAGCAAAAGAGYTACATGAAGCTTTAGTTGCTGCGGGAGCAGGGCCAGCAGCCAAGAGCATGAATGAAATTTATGTTGATGCATTTGCAATGCCCTCTGGTTGGCTGGAAAGAGGYCTGGCACCCTTCATCGATAACACACCCGACCAACTGGAAATTAAAATTCACGGTAATTCCTTGTGGCCAAATGGYGGCGGAGATTGGCGTGATATCAAGAAGGGTGAGACCAAAAACGTTGGGGTTGAGGTGGTCATGGACCGCACAAAAGGCGTCAATATCCAGCTTATAGAATATGATAGTGGCAGTAATGACGATAATCTGGGACGCCTGCAATTCAAGACTGCTGGCATGCGCCGCGCTGAGACATTTAAACATGCCTTTGTGCATCATAGCGGTGAGGGAAGCCTCTATGGCATCAACTTTACCATTGCCCCGTTCAACAATGGCTCTACCAAACAAGACGCTGCAGAAAGCAGGGCAATGGTTGCCTGCAAAMACGTCAAAAAMGCCTATGATGCGGTTGAATGGAAATTCACAAAGCTTGAATGGTATGTGAATGCGCGGAAGAAAATTTTCGACAARTACGGGYTGGAAGGCATCGCGGTTTATGAAAACTCGATGGATTGGATGGACGCAAAGGCTTGCCCGGCCAAAAATGAAAATTACCGTAAATTGCTGGCAGGAGAATGGCGCGTTGGCCGCTATGATAATRGCACGGCTGAAAAAGACCGCAGTGCGACGTGGACCTACACTTTTACCGCAGATGGAAAAGTCGTAACGCCCACTTCAACTGGCGAGTGGCGCACTCGCTCATATWTTGATGTCGATCGTTTTGGGMGTGCACGAGATGCAAGTGATGACCGCAATACCTCACCCAGAAGCTGCGAGTTGTATTTGGCATTTCATGATGAAAAAGGTCGTCTTGGTGGCGGCGATTTCTATGGTCGTGGGCTGACAGAAGAACTGTTTCCCATTCGCACGGAAGATTCTGGACTAACCATCTACAAATACGACAAGAAATCTACCAGCAACGCTATTCTCAACATGGCGCGAAAGGCGTTTTATAATACTGATTTTGGTGAGTATCCGAATAAGAAATCCGCTGTTCCAAAAGCCCGTGCTGGCTTGGACTTGTGGATGGAAAAAATTGCAGGCCCGCAAGACAAATCTCAGGAAACTGCCGAGAAGATTCAGACCAATGCCGATGCCATTATTGGCATTTGGGACCCTGTGGTTGGGCGGAACAACCCCGCTGGTTATGGCAATACCTGGACATTTGCCTCTGATAATCTGTTTGTAAGCACCATTTTTAACAAAAAAYCACTCGGTGGATCTTACAATACAGTCGATGAAATGAACGCCGCCCTCTATTATCGCCGTTCGATAACCGGTCGTTGGGAAAACCTCACCGATAACCGTATCAAAGTGACACTTGATAARGACAATAGATTTSGAGACTTTGGTTTCAACAATCTAAAAAACGACTTTATCGTCGATCTTGTTTACACGATATCGCCAGGCTCGCAGCCGGATTTATTTATACAATATCCTGCTGGCGACAAACTTGTAGAAGCCAATAAGCGGCAGACAATCGTCAAGTATATTGGGCTGTCAGATCAGAGCATCGAAGCGCTTGAAAAGATTCGCATTGCGCGCGGCATGCCGGTGCCTGAGGTCGAGCGTGAAGACTATGAGCGCTTTTATGCCAAGCGGAAACAGAACTGGACCGCTGAGCTCGTTGGCCTTGAGGAAGAGCGTCAACGCGAAATCAAGAGTGCKRTTTACTGGGCTAACCAGAAAGTTGGTGAAAAGGCTCTGGCAGTTAAGGCAGCTTTCCATAGTCATGGAAAATGTGGCGCATCTGGCCAAGAAAGAAAAGGCAATWTCATAGGCGAATGGGCTGTTGGCCTACATAACCGTTTGGGTAACAAGGTGACCCTGCCAGCAGGTGACGCGAATTGGACTTTTGAGGCTGACGGCACATTGCGCGGGAAAATGGGCGGCAAAGACTGGTCCGCTAAATGGTCTGAAGTAAATGGCTGCAAAGCCACCGCGACACTTGATGCGGCAATCGCTGCCCATTTCAAGCTGGAGCCAAAAGTCACCTTCGACCTTGCCTTTGTTGAAAATGGCGATCGGATACTCTCCATTTCCGAAACTGAGAAGGCCATTACAATTAGTTATGGTAATTTCAACAGTGGATTTGCGGACTATCCCGGACCAATCCTGGCGGCCTCTGGTGCTCAAAAATCAACAGATGAGAACCGCGCTCGCTATGTGCTGAAATACGATCAGCTGGTGATCRCGCGYGCTGGTGCGGCAAACCGCTGCTCGACAACATGGACCAATGCGCTCGTTCGCCCTGGTATGGGGCCGAAGGGCACGCCGCAAGTCGGCTTTGATATAAGTAGTGTTATTGCTGGCAGTTACTCGCAATGGCAGACCATCGGCATTTATAAAGTGAATTTTGGCGGCCCTGAGGCTATCCCGCTAGGCGAGGTCAACTTTCATGGCGCGAACACAATCGATATAAACGGACCGGTTCGGCATAATTATTCTGGTATTGCCGGTGATGAATTCGTCATTCTGAACAAGCTCAATGAGTGCGTTAATGTGAGCGAAACCAGCGATATTATTACGCCTGTTCGAAAGGTTTCGCGGTATCGGAACAAGCAATTCACCAAGAAATATGGCCCAATACTTCTTGTCGAAACGAATGTCTATAACAACAAGAATTTTTCGACCAAAGAGCTAGAACGCGGTTGTTCAAACTATCAGTGGAACGCATCTGGTGAGTATTTGTGGGCCGATGTTAAACAGAAAATTGGCAATTCAGGGCCCCTGCCAATCCACCTTTATCTTTTAGACAAGGATGGGCAATACCCCGACAAAAAGCCGGTTTTGACAGTCAAGCCGGGTGAGTTTGAGGTGCTTGATGCGAAGGTGGGGCAAAAATATACAATTTTGGATGATGCCAATCAGTGCGTCGGTGTCACAGGTGTCAACCGGCGCCAGAAGCTTTCTCCGCAGAGCACCTTTGGCGATGGCAGCACGCCAATCGTCAATGATGATTATTTGACAGATTCTCAGATTGCGAATGGCTGTTATAATTATGGTAAAGTCAGGTCGGGCGAAAATCGCGGGCTTGAAGATGGCAGGGGCATATCCAATTCTGGATCTGAAAACCTGTATGTGCACTGGGTCGACGTGTGGGGTGAGATTGACAAGAAGTATCCAAATCTGACTCTGAAGCCAGGCGAAAGTCGAAATCTGGTCGACTATACCGACGCGAAATATACGGTTCTGGATGAGAGGCAGCAATGTGTTGCTGTGTTTGGTATGAACGGTCACGGTTTAGTACTGGGTGATGGCAGCACACCAACCAAAAGTGTTGCGTCTTTACCCCAACCCAAAACGCCTCAAAAACCCTATGCGCCCACTCAAATTGCCAATGGCTGTCAGCAATATGGCAAACTGGTATCAAAACCACATTGGAACACCCGCACCCCAACGGTCCACAATATTGGCAAGACGCCTCTGACGGTGAACTGGATCTCGTTTTATGGGGCAGAAGAGGACAATGATAATGCCAGAAATGCGGGCCCCACGAGAGTTCTGAAAGCCGGAGAACGGGTCAAATTAGATGCTGTAACCGGTTACTACTACTCAGTTCTGGACAGCCAGGGACAATGCATCGGTATTGTCGATGCTGCGGATCTGTCTAACAAAGCGTATTTCCCCTATCAGGACGCAAAATCCGAAACGGATGAAAAGCGCCGCAAGGACGATCAAAAGCGCCGCGATGATGCGATGAATGACAAGATCGCCAAGTTGAATGAGGGTTGGTCTGAAAGCACCTGCGTTGAGCGTCGCCAGGGCTGGTATAACATTTCTGGAAAGATGAAAGGCCTTTGGCATGTCGACCACTATGATGGGCTTGGCCTTGAAAAACTCTCTATCTGGACGATAGACGAGAATGACGCGGTTGTTGGTGTACGCA
This sequence comes from Hyphomicrobiales bacterium, assembly GCA_002746425.1. Taxonomy (GTDB): domain Bacteria; phylum Pseudomonadota; class Alphaproteobacteria; order Rhizobiales. The sequence continues at coordinate 8,941 of NVXB01000068.1, forward strand.
GTGATGGATCGCGGTTTGAAGCTAATATTCGAGGTGCAGCTGACTGCAAATTTACGCTGGCCGGCTTTGATATAAACAATGCTGAAGAGCGTGGCACTTACAAATATATCCAAGGCAAAAACGGTGTTGAAACCTTCTTCCGGGACAAAAGCTACAATTCCACCGTTGATCGTGATGGCAACACGCTGAAGAAACCACGGCCCGTTACGATACTTCAAATTGTAGCGCATAAGGTGCCCAATATTGGGCCTGTTGCAGATAGCGATAGCAACGTTGATGCGGTCGATGAGGATGCGCATTTAGGTGATAATGTGGGCATTACCGCTTGGGCGAATTCGGCCAATCCAGATGGCTATGCAACCTATACACTCAACAATGATGCCGGTGGGTTGTTCACGATTGATCCTAAAACCGGTGTCGTTAGTGTCGCCGGTATGCTGGATTATGAACAAGCTGCCAGCCATACAATTGAAGTGTTGGCGACCGACACAACCAAAACGACCAATAAACTCAAGTTTGAAATTGCCGTTAACGACGTGAATGAGGCGAGTATTTCGCAAATTGTCGACATGGATAGCTTGGAAAGCTCGTTCTGGGAAAACATCAAGATTGGTGAGCGTGCCCGTATCACCGCACAGGCCAGCGATGCTGATGGCAGTGATGATGTCAGCTATTCTCTAAGCGATGATGCTGGTGGGCTGTTTGAGATTGATCGCTCAAGCGGTGTCGTCACAATTGCCGGGGAGTTGGACCGTGAGGAAACCGAGTTCTACGCGATTGAAGTAACGGCCCGCAGCAGCGATGGCTCTAGCACACGCGAAATTTTTGAGATTCACATCAAGGATGACATTCGCGAATATAGCATAAGCGATATTTCCGATACGGATCACAGTGCAGATAGCGTTGATGAGGGAAGCCAGATTGGTGATCTGGTTGGGGTTACGGCCTTTGCCCGTGATGGAGATTATTCAGATAGTGTCACCTACAAAATTTACCGGCCTGAATATAGCTATTTTGATATTGATCCAAATACCGGCGTATTGAGCGTTTCCAGAGAGATTGATTTTGAAACCACCTCCTCGATGGTGACTGTGGATGTTGTTGCAACCAGTTCTGATGGTACTCGCAGCTCGCACGCGTTTGAGATCACCATTCGTGATGTCAACGAGAACAATGTCAGCGCTGTTAAGGACCTGGATGAACGCAAGGATACTGTCACTGAAAACGCTAGGATTGGCAGCAGGACCGGCATTGTCGCCTGGGCTATGGATAAGGACCGTTCTGACACGGTTAGTTACAGCCTAAGTGATGACGCTGGCGGCCTTTTCACCATCGATAGCGATGGTGGGCGCGTTACGGTTGCCGGGCAGATCGATCGTGAAGATGGTGCTGTTCAATCCATCGAAATTGCTGCCAACAGCACCGATGGCTCTTCAAGCTATCTGCGCATTGATATTGCCATCAAGGATCAGAACGAGTTTGCAATCGGTGATATCAGCGATGATGACCAACGGTCAGATTCTATTGATGAGAATGTGGCGAGTGGTGCAGAAGTCGGGGTCACCGTATTTGCTAATGATGATGATGGCTCTGACACCGTCACCTATAGCATTTCCAATTATGAGGCCCAGTTCCTGTTTGATATCGACAGCAGAAGTGGTGTCATCACCACGCGGGGCGATTTCGATCGGGAAAAAGAAGCCAGCCATACGATTGAAATTATCGCGACCAGCAGTGACCGTTCCACAAGTTGGAGCAGCTTTGAAATTGCTGTGAATGATGTCAATGAAGCTGATGTTGGCAACCCTAGCGGCAGTGGCTCTTATCTAACCGTTGATGAGAACGCGCCCATTGGCACTCTGTTTGGCTTGACGATTCATGCTGAGGATTATGACAGCACAGACACGGTTACCTACAGCCTTATTGATGACGCTGGCGGCCTGTTTGCCATTGATGCTCATACAGGTGAGGTCAGCGTTGCGGGTGCCTTGGACCGTGAAGCACCAGATGTTGAGTGGGGCTATAATATTGAATTTACGGCGCACAGCTCAGATGGCTCAACCAGCCAGTATTCTCAAAGTGCGACCATCCGCATCAATGATGTCAATGAATACAGCATTAGCGATATTGCTGATCTGGACAACGCCTACGAGGAAGTTTCTGAAGATGCTGCAAGGGGTACAGCTATTGGCCTGACGGTATCTGCCACAGATGGCGATGCCACAGATAGCAGGGTAACCTATTCGTTGATGGATGCGAATGGTGAAAGCATTTATAATGGCCCGTTTGCTATTGATGATGAAAGTGGTGTTATCACCATCAATGACAGCGAAAAACTGGATTATGAAACTAACCCAAATCCAGTTGTTAATGTAAAAGCCTGGAGCGCTGATGGCTCTACCAGCCAGCAGAGTTTTACTGTCAATCTCATCGATGTCTATGAGCCAGAAGATGATGTGCAGCCAGAAAACCCAACTGTAAACATCGTCCGCTGGAATGATAATCCGCAGGACCAACGAAGCAACGACCCGTATAGGGATGTTTCAGATGCGCAATGGAACCTCTGCCAAGACGCGGACTATGATGAGAACTCACCTGACTTCAACAATGAAACCGCGTTTTATGATTGTTTGGATCAACACCTGACGACTACGAAAGCAGTCGGTCTGGCCGATAATCCGGAACTGACCTGCGCCCGTCAATACGGGCTGGAACCGGAAACTTCAGTCAAAAGGGGCAAAGTTAAGATCACCAACAATCACGGGTCGCCCATTGAGATAAGAATGCTTCGCCTTTCTGGAAACATCAGGACTGTTGCCAATATTCAACCGGGGGAAACCGCTGAGATTAAAACGAAACTTGAGGGGTTTCCCGAAGATCCAAGGCGGCGGGTGGTCTTTGTTGGGTTTGATTCAAATGGTATTTGCATCGGTGCCGGTAAGCCAATGGAATCGCGCAACAGCTTTACTTTCGGGTCCGGAAATTCACAGACCGCTGATAACAGCAATGATGGGGGAGATTCTTCGGGACAATTCGCGGATGACCTGCTCACCAACAGATGTGGTGAGCGCGGCCAAATTGTGTCCAACTACATCGAACAAGAAGCCAATGTGACAATACGCAATACAGGAAGCTCAGCTCTATATGTTTACTGGGTCGATTATTCCGGCAATGAAGTAAATTATCAGGGAGAGAACCTGCCGGAAGCAACTGCGTTGGGTGGTCAGGACGTAACAATTGATGCCTGGAGAGGATCAGTCTTTGTCGTAACAGATGAAGCTGGCAAGTGTGTTGGTATCGCGCAGGCGCGGGAATCTCGTAATGACTATTCCTATGGTGACAACAGCTTTAACCCCGTCAAAGAACAATCTGGTGGCGATACGTCTCGTTCAAACAATGAAACGACGGATCAACAGAGCGCCAATGGTTGTTCAAATCGTGGACGTATAGCTTCAAATTATGAGGCGTTCCCACGCACCGTCTCCATCGCCAATACAGGCAGCGATGATCTGTATGTCTATTGGGTCAATTATGATGGTGATGAGGTTAATTACCAAGGARRCCGGGAACCTGAAAGAACCGTWGCGCCAGGYCAGCGCGTWGAGATTGATGCCTGGCARTATTTTGCCTTTGTCRTTGTTGATCGCGCCAACCAGTGTGTGGGAATAGCYCATGCGAATAGCCCCGAGGGCGATAGCTACAGCTACGGYGATGGCAGTTATCCGGTWAATTCRAAYAGYGGCACTGTCGCCARTCCTGAYAGCGCCAACGACAATAATGCGGGCGAGCARAAACAACCGGGYTGGGACCGGGATGTTGTGTTCTTCGAACCAGCCTACAATTATTGCACCGGAGAGCGCGGCTTTGTGCGGGGCAGCCARGAATAYGCTGATTGCTACTACGCKTATTGAGTGAGCCACCWRTTTCCCGCGTGAATATGAMATTCRCGCGGGCTGAGGCAATGGCTCAARACWCCCAAAATGCGGTGGCGAAACWGGAACAACACGGGAAAACTTGCCCAAAAACCGTGCCAGCCACTTGATCCCAACCACCAAATGATCATATTAATCGGTAAATGACGATAAAGAGCCAAACCATTGAAAACARCGCTTTGACCGGCGATTGTGTTGCTTCTGACCAGAGCGATGTTGAAAATTGTAGCGGTGCGCAAGCCCCGTGYAGCGATGGCAATGTTGCTGGTGCCGTTGCTGGWGCYKKYGATRKKGCKKKTGWTWTGSSGGCSSTKKKGCRKSCGSYRSGGCWKSMRRYKMTGAACGCGCTGGCCAGCAGAGGGCGGTGCTTTTGCGGCGAAATCGTCGATATGTTGCCCTTGGTGCAATCGACCGTATCGCAACATCTCAAAGTTTTGAAAGAAGCCGGTTTGATTGAAGGATCGATCGATGGACCRCGCTCTTGTTATCGGCTCAACACAGCCATGCTGAGAGATGCCAATGCCCTGATTGGGGCGATGGCGGACGCTGCCGATAAATCTGCCGGGTGTGACTAARGCSTCTYTTTNAGAGYYTRTAATAATTRYAAKWTTYAGCGCCNTTTTRTGAGGCGCTTATGTATGCCGCCTTGTGACCAGAGGCGMRGGYAGKTTCMACTGNCCNNAAGTTTGAAAGCGGAGCTTAATGAGCATTACCAATAGTGGATCACAGCAGGAAACCGCTGGGGCGCATGGCGCGCGTAAGTCTGGCATGCCAGCATCTGCCGCAGCCACAGCGCCAGAAATTATCGAAGAGCAGGGCCTTGTCGAGACCATTCGCAATTTGTGGCCCTATATCTGGCCTGCGAACCGGCCTGAGCTGAAAATCCGGGTGTGGTGGGCKTTTGTTGCGCTGATCATCGCAAAAGTCGTGACCGTGCTGATACCGTTTACCTACAAATACGCCACCGATGCGCTGACGGGCGAGGGCGCTGGCACCGGCATCATCCCCGGTTTCGTCATYGGGCCGATYATGCTGGTGGTTGCCTTYGGCGTGGGCCGYATTTTGATGGTYGGMTTTACGCAATTGCGCGATGGSTTGTTTGCCCGCGTKAGCCAGCACGCGGTGCGCTCTTTGGCGCGTGAARCCTTTGTTCATATGCATGATTTGTCGYTGCGCTTTCACCTGCAGCGCCGCACTGGCGGGCTTTCCCGCGTTATCGAGCGCGGCACGCGCGGCATTGAAAGCGTTGTGCGCTATACGATTTTGAACTCGTTCCCAACGGCGCTCGAATTCATCTTTATGGCCGCGTTGATCGGCTATCATTTTGACTTTGCCTATCTGGCCGTGGTGCTGATCATGATCACCATCTATATTTGGTTTACCATCAAAGCATCGGACCGGCGCATCGCCATCCGCCGCCAGATGAATGATTCCGACACCGAGGCCAACAGCAAGGCGGTGGATAGCCTGCTGAACTACGAAACCGTCAAATATTTCGGCAATGAAAGCCTGGAAACCGAGCGCTTTGACGAATCCATGGCGGGTTACGAAAGCGCGGCCGTTAAAACCGCGACTTCTTTATCCTGGCTGAACTTTGGGCAAACGCTCATTTTCAGCGCCGGATTGGTGACCTGTATGGCCATGTCCGCGCAAGCGGTGATGGATGGCACGCAAACGCTGGGCGATTTTGTGTTGATCAACGCATTGTTGCTGCAACTCTATATGCCGCTGAATTATATCGGCTCGATTTACCGTGAAATCAAACAGGGCTTTGTTGATATTGAAGCGATGTTTGCGCTGCTGGATGTGCCCGCCGAAGTGATGGACAAAGAAGGCGCGCCCGATCTCATCATCAGCGATGCGGCGATCGAGTTTGATAACGTCAAATTCCACTATGATAAAGCACGGCCTATCCTCAAAGGCATCAATTTCAAGGTGCCTGCAGGCCAGACCGTGGCCATTGTTGGCCCATCGGGCGCGGGCAAATCTACCATCTCGCGGCTGTTGTTCCGGTTTTATGATGTGTCGAGCGGTCGCATATTGATCGACGGGCAGGATTTGCGCGATATCACGCAAAGCTCCTTGCGGTCCGCCATTGGCATGGTGCCGCAAGACACTGTGTTGTTTAATGAATCCATCGCCTACAACATTCATTATGGCCGCCCCAATGCCAGCGACGAAGAGGTCCATAACGCCACCGAAATGGCTCAAATTGAGGATTTCATCAACAGCTTGCCCGATGGTTTCGACACGCAAGTTGGCGAGCGCGGTCTCAAACTGTCCGGTGGCGAAAAGCAACGTGTGGCCATTGCCCGCACGATCCTCAAAGCACCGCCAATTCTGATATTGGATGAGGCAACATCGGCGCTTGATAGCCACACAGAGCGTGAAATTCAAAGCGCGCTGGATAAGGTGGCCGAGGGGCGCACAACGCTTGTCATCGCACATCGGCTGTCGACCATTGTTAATGCCGATGAGATTATCGTGCTGGATGCGGGCGAAATTGCTGAGCGTGGCACGCATTTGGAACTGCTGGATGCAGACGGGATTTACGCCAGCATGTGGAACCGCCAGCGTGAAGTGGATGAAGCGGCAGAACGTTTGCGACAGGCCCATGATTCTGATGAGCGCGGCTTTGCCAAACGGCTGGAGCCGCTCTTGCCCAATTGAGTTAGGCCCAATTGAGTTTAGGCCCAAGTCGAATTAGCAGGAGAATTTCGGGTTTTCATGCTAAAGTTGCTGGATGTTATTATGGCCAATCTGCTAAAGCAGTTTATGGCCAGAATTAAATTCGGCATCATTATTGGGCGAGCTGTAATTGAATCATGAGCACTATTGTCGATAGTATACGCAATTCGATGGTTCCCATTCACAAAGAGGGGCATCGCTTCATCGGCATTGGGCTGTTGTTGACGCTGATCTTTGGCGCGATCTGGGCACCGTTTTTCTGGGTGTTTCTCATCCTCACGCTTTGGGTGGTGTATTTCTTCCGCGATCCACCGCGCGTCACGCCGATTGATGAGCGGCTGGTGATCAGTCCCGCTGACGGGCGCATTTCTGCCATAGGGCAGGTGGTGCCACCGCCTGAGCTGGAGCTTGGCACACAGCCGCTGGAACGTATTTCGGTCTTCATGAACGTTTTTAACTGCCATGTGAACCGCCTGCCGATGAGCGGCCAAATCACCCGCATTGCCTATACGCAGGGCAAATTTCTGAACGCTGAGCTGGATAAAGCCAGCGAGCATAATGAGCGTAACGGCCTTGTGGTCAACACGCGCTATGGCAAGGTTGGCGTGGTGCAAATCGCCGGGCTTATCGCGCGCCGTATTGTGTGCTGGACCAAGGAAGGCCAGGACATGACCGCCGGTGAGCGTTTTGGCCTGATCCGCTTTGGCTCTCGTCTGGATGTTTATCTGCCTCATGGCGCGTCGATTCGTGTTGCCCTTGGCCAAACCGCTATTGCTGGCGAGACCGTGCTGGCAGCGTTTGAAGAAGGCGGTTCGAATGAATTCGCTGCACGCGTAGACTGATAGAACATGCCTGATACAGATAACCAGGAGCCTGTCGATTTGGGTGTGGAATTGGCAAAATCTGGCCGTAAACGTCAGATTTCACTGCGCGCTATCACGCCCAATCTGGTGACATTGCTGGCGCTGTGCGCGGGCTTAACCTCCATTCGCCTTGCTATGGAACAGCGCTTTGAATTCGCGATATTTGCGATGGTGCTGGCGGCTATTTTGGATGGTCTTGATGGCCGTGTTGCGCGGTTGCTCAAATCCACCTCCAAATTTGGTGCCGAGCTGGATTCCCTGACTGATTTCGTCAATTTTGGCGTCGCGCCCGGCATGATCCTCTATCTGTGGATGCTGCATGAGCTGAAATCTCTGGGCTGGATTGCGGCGCTGGTTTTCGCCATTTGTGCTGCGCTACGTCTGGCACGCTTCAACGTGGCCATTGCAGATAAACCGGATGAGCCACCATCCTGGAAAGACAACTACTTCTCCGGCGTTCCTGCACCCGCAGGCGCGTTATGCGTTATGCTGCCGCTCTATTTGCAGAAAATTGGCATTCCCATCACATCTGATTGGGCCGTGCCTGTGATGATCTATGTGCTGGCCATTGGCCTGCTGCTGGTCAGTACCCTGCCAACGTTTTCTGGCAAGACAATGGGCAGCAAGGTTCCAAGGGAATTTGCGCTGTTGTTGATGGTGGGCCTGGTGCTGGTTGTAGCCCTGCTGGCAAGCTATCCGTTCATCGTTGTCACGGTTTTGACACTGCTTTATCTGGCCACGCTGCCACTTGGTGCACGCGCCTATAAAAAGAAAATGGCGGCTGAAATGCTGCCGCCATCCACCTGATTTCAAGCTCTACTCAGCCGCTATGGGCATTCCTTGCGGAGCGGTATCTGGCCGCTTGCCGCCGGGAAACTGACGGACCTCAGCAGCAGCGGGTACAACACCTGCATCTGCTGGGTTGCCCCGTCCTCGCATCTGCGAAACCTTACCTGTAATGCGGCGGTAAACACCCGCCACATTGGTTGGCATGGCCAGCAGCACYGGTATCAGKATCAGCGTCAGCAAGGTMGAGAACGCCAGCCCGGCAATGATCGCCGTTGAAAGCTGCACCCACCAGATGGTGGTGATGCCACCAACRGTCGTGACCTGRTTGAAGAARTCGAAATTGATTTGCACWGCCATCGGAATAAGCCCGGCAATCGTGGTGATTGTCGTCAGCAGAATAGGYCGCAGACGYTGGGCACTGGTTTTCAGCACMGCTTCACGCACYGGCGTGCCTTCACCGCGCAGCCTGTTATAGGTGTCGATCAGCACAATGGCGTTGTTGACCACAATACCCGCCAGCGCCACCACGCCCGTTCCCGTCATGATGATCGAGAACTTTTGCCCCGTCAGCATCAACCCGATTAGCACACCCACAACCGCCAGAATAACGGTCATCAGCGTTAGCGCTGTTTGGTAGAACGAGTTGAACTGCGTGACCARAATGATGAACATCAAGAACAGCGATGCAATGCCCGCCTTGGCAAGAAACTCACCCGCTTCTTTTTGCTCTTCATCGGCACCGCGAAAGCGCATTTGCACAGAATCCGGCCAATCCTGAGTATCAAGCCATGCCTGTAACTCGCTCACTTTGGCATCGGGCAGCACGCCGCTATCCGGCGCAATATTGGCTTTGGCATCCATGGCATACATGCCATCGCGGCGCGTAATGCTGGAAACCTTTGGTTTGGCCTCACGCGACACAAAGTTGGAGATTGGCACTTGGCCGTTGGGCGTGCGCAATTTCAGCTCGTCCAATTGATCGAGATTACGCCGGTCTTTAGGCAATCGCACACGAATGTCGATCTCATCTTCAGAATCATCAGGCCGATAGGTGCCAACAGGAACCCCGGTTGTGACCAACTGCACCATGGAACCAACCGAGGCGATGCCAGCGTTGAAACGGCCCGCTTCCTTACGGTCGATATCAAGTTGCCACTCGATGCCGGGCAGGGGGCGACCATCTTCAACTTCGATCAGATCATCCATCGTATCCATAAAAGTCCGCACGCGGCCAATGGTGGAGACGAGGGTGGCATAGGAGTTGGATTTAACCTCCAACCGCAGATCCTTGCCGGTCGGTGGGCCACCTTCAATCTTGCGAATTTCGACTGAGATACCGGCAAAATTGGCCGTTCTCGTGCGAATTTCGTCGAAGATATCAATGGCCTTACGGCGGCAGCAATAATCTTCGAGCTCAATGTTGATTTCGCCAATAACATCTGCCGGTTTGTCTTGAATACCGCCAATGCCACCGCCGCCACCGCCGCCAGAACCAGCGCTAGATGTTGCGACAGCATTGCGAATACCAACGGTTTGCAGCACTTCGTGCTCAACTTCGCGCACCAGGGCATCGATCTCAAGAATGGATAGATTGCCGCGGCCCGTTACCAGCACAATGGCTTGATCCGGTTCTTCTTCCACAAAGAATTCCACACCAGCATTGTTTTTGCCAAACTCGCCAAACACCATAACGGTAATGGCAATGGCGACGCCAATTGTAATGACATTGCCCAATAGCGAGCCGGAAACCATGTTCAAAAAGCGCAGGTAAAGACCGGTGAGGCCACGCACTTCATAAATGTTGAGCTCAGCGCCCGCACTCATTTGTTTAGCCAGCTCAGTCTCGTGAGCCGATACGCTTTTACGCCCAATCAAGCCGCCTGTAACCGGCAGGAACACCATTGCCGTCAGCAAAGCAGCCGACAGAACGATAATCACCATGATGGGCAAATAGCTCATGAATTCGCCAGAAACACCCGGCCACAGCAACAGAGGCAAGAAAGCCGCCAGTGTCGTGGCTGTTGAGGATGCAATCGGCCAAAGCATCAGCTTAGCAGAGCGGATATAGGCTTCCTTGCGATCAATGCCCTCAGAAATTTTTCGGTCGGCATATTCCACAATCACAATGGCGCCATCCACCAGCATGCCCACGGTCAGCACGAGGCCGAACATGACCATCATATTCACCGTCATGCCCAATGCGCTCAAAATCAAAAAGCCGGTCATGAAACTGGTTGGAATAGCAAGACCGACAAGAATGGCAGAGCGGAATCCCAGCGCTGCAAGCACCACAATCATCACCAGCACAATGGCGGTCATGATCGAGGATTCAAGTGAACCCTGCACTTCGCCAATGAAGTTGGATTGATCGAGCATGAAATCGATCTGGATAGGCTCCGGCCAATCCTTGGTGAAGGAGGCCACGCGGGCGCGCACCTCATCATTGTTTTCAATGATGTTGGTGCCAAGACGTTTGACCACACTAATAGCAATCGCCGGGCGGCCATTGATGCGGGTAAAGCTGCTGGCATCCTTAAAGGTGCGGCGGATCTCAGCTACATCGGACAGGGTAACGACACCCTCGCCATTTTGCTTGATCGGCAGGTTATAAACATCTTGCGCGGTTTCAATGAGGCCAGGCACCTTGACGTTAAAGCGACCACTGCCACCATCCAGAAATCCAGCGGCAATCATCTGATTGTTGCCCGCAAGCGAGTTCAGCAATTCCTGCTGGGTGATGTCATAGGATTCCAGCTGCATGGAATCGATGATCACTTCAAGCTGCTCTTCGCGGTGGCCGGAAAGGTTGGCCTTCAGAACGGTTGAAATCGATTCCAGCTCATCTTTCAGCAACCGCGCATGGCGGAACAGCGTGCGCTCAGGCACATTACCCGACAGGGTTACGAAAATTGTTGGCTGTAGCGAAAAGTTGGTTTCCGCAATTTGCGGCTCATCGGCATCACCGGGCAGTTTGCCCTGAGCCTGATCCACCTTGTCGCGGATATCGGCAAGGGCTTTTTCCTTGTCGAAATCAATATCRAACTCCAGCACGATACCGGCATAACCTTCWGAGGCAATRCCAGTGATTTCYTTCARCCCATCAAGCCCGCGCAAGGAGCTTTCCATGGGCCGCACCARMARGCGCTCGGAATCTTCYGGCGAAATACCYTGCTGGGTGATGGARACGAAGAAAACCGGGACATCAATATCCGGRTTGGCATCCTTGGGRATGGCCAGATAGGTGAAAGCRCCGGCAACCACCATCACAATCATCATTGTGAGGACGGTACGCGGACGCCTTAATATGGCGTCGAGAACTCCATTCATTGGGCAGCCTCCGCAAAGACCGGMTCAACGATTTGATCRTCAATGACATATTCCTGGCCAATGGTGATGACGGTYAYTTCCGMTGGAAGCCCGCTAACCCATAGGCCCTGATTGGTYTCGCCAAGAATGATSACTTTCATGAATKTGTTGATGTTGGTTGWTGTATCCACKGTGCGCAYGCCAAGCRCRCCTTCAGCGCTCAAMGTCAGCATGCTGGGCGCAATYAAATGMGCYGGAACRGGCTGAAGCGGAATGTGGGCAATGGCRGTWACRCCATCGCGCAGGGAYTCATCGCTATTKGGCACYTCAATATCMACGCGGAASGTACGGGTYGCCGCATCCGCYGARGTTGATACGTACGAGATGATGCCTTCGCGTTTMGCGCCAGTGATAACGCTAACTGCAGCTTCCATACCGGCGGAGAGGCTGTTGACGAAACGCTCTGAAATCTGSCCGGTGATGATCATCGGRTCGGAATCGATGACGGTGGCGCAAACATCGCCGATACGAAGCAAAWCKCCGCGCTCSGCCAAAGGYTCTTGAACAATACCGGCAACCGTTGAACGGATTTCTGTGCGTTTGAATTCCAGCTCGGATTCGCGCAATTGCGCTGCCGAGGCATCAAACACAGCTTTCATCGCCGCAACCTGRTTGGTSGCCGCATAGCCGCGCTTTTGCAGCGATGCATTGGCGTCGTAATCTGCCTTGGCTTGCTGGTAGGCCGCATTGGCTTGCAGCAATTGGGCTTCACGWGAGCCCTGATCAAGACGGCACARCAGATCGCCAACGGCCACTTTTTGGCCCAGCTTGACCAGCCGTTCCTGAATGATGCCTTTAGTTTCTGCACGAACAGAAACTTTTGAATCCGCCTTYGTGCGCCCGCGCAGTTCCAGTTGGCGCTGATAATCAAYMACATTRAGCGTCACCACGCGCACGGCAAAAACCTTGTCTGAGCCTTTTTCACGCTCAGCGATGGACTGGGAGGTCTCATCGGTTGCTGCATCAGCCTGACCGCCGACGCTAAAAGTTCCAGTGCCCATCCATGCACCGATTCCTACCAGCACCARRGTKGCTGCYAGATAGGATTTATTGATTCCAAAAGCCATTATTGGCCTCCTGTTGCAAAAGCTGGCGTGGGAGAGGTGCCAGCATTTTCGTCTTTTTGTTCATTTGTGGGGAGTTCATTCGTGCCAGCATAGGCTTGCAGCGATTCACGATTTTCATTCAGRTATTTCAGGGTTTGCTCCAGACAGTTCTTGCCGTAATGCGCCGCCCAAAGCATGGCTGGATGCTTTTTCTTGTCCGATGGATCACAATGTTCAGAGGCGTGYTTTGCATGATCAAGTATCTGGTCAATCATATTAATTTCAGATTTGAGCTGCTCGATCTGGGAGTCGATTGCCTTCTCGACCACTAAGGGYGACAGCATGTCGGCTGTTATGGCRATCATCAAAAACTCAGAGCGGAAAATATCGCGYGATGGCGTATCYTGCAAAGAAGCAACAAGCTCTTTGCGGCCCTTTACCGTGATAGAATATATCTTGCGCGCCGGTTTTCCAGGCTGAGTTTCCGAGCGACAGGTGACAAGATCATCTGCTTCCAGTTTATTGAGCGCAGGATAGATAGAGCCGTAACTCGCATCGACAAAATGGCAGAATTTGCCCTCGGTTGATTGTTTGCGGATTTCATAACCGGTTGCATCCTGAGTGTTGAGAATCGCAAGGCACAGTGTTTTGACATTCATGATACATTCTTTAATTTATATATAAGACCAGCATATATCGATCCGATATAAGTTGGCTCGATATATGTATTGCAGATACATGCGTCAAGACGTGTCAGCAGGGTTTTTTTAAAAAAATGTCGTTGCGTAACATAGTGTTTTTGCACGGCGGCGCTGGCGCGATACATTAAGTGACGCGAAAAGCGCATAAAAAAAGCAAGTGTGCATTGGTTCCAACGCATCACTTGCTTTTATAAGGTCACCGGCATCGCAGAATTATGCAGCAGTGAAAAATTCGTTGTCAGCTAATCCGACGATCAGCGTATGCGGCGCATTGGCACAACATTTGATGCTTCGGCTTCTGCTTCCAGTTCCATGGCCACATCTGGTTCTGAAAGATCTTCCAAATCCTTGGATTTCAGCGGCACATTATATTTGGCGTCAATTTCATGCAGAAAATCGCGCAGCATGGCGACACGTTCATCCATCATACGCTCGAAAAATGGATCGTTCGATTTCATACCGCTTGGTAGATCCGTCATGTGTCTTGCCCTCCAGATTGCATTGGCGCAACAATGACAATTTATGGTTATTCAATTCTTAATTTGCCCGAAATACTTAGAATTTTTTGGAATTTTTTTGAGTTAAATCTTCGCAATTGCTGCCGGAGCAAAAAATCTGGTAGGAGAGATAAAGACGCCTTCGTTGCCGCTGCGGCAAAAATTGGACAGAATTGGACGAGATTGTGATTGAGCTGAGTGTTTACCTGACATTTGTTGCCGCCTGTATTGCTGTTGTCATTGTGCCTGGCCCCACGGTAACGGTCATCATCGCCAATAGCTTGCGCAGTGGTACAGGCGCGGGGCTGGCCATTGTCGCGGGCACCCAATTGGGCGTGTTCGTGATTCTGTGTGTGCTTGCAACCGGCTTGTCCACAATAATCGAATTTGTCGGCGAGGCCTTTGTCTGGATCAAACTGATTGGCGCGGCCTATCTGCTCTATCTTGGCATTTCGTTGTGGCGCGCCGGTGGATCGGCGCTCAATGTCGAAAAAGCGCGTGAGAAAACCACCTTTAAGCGTATGTTTATTCAGGGCTTTATCGTTATTTTGGCAAACCCGAAATTCCTGTTTTTCTTTGGCGTGTTCATCCCTCAATTCATCAATCCGCAAGGCGATGCGGTGCTGCAAACCTTTATATTTGGTGGCACTTTTATGGTTGTCGCCACGGTGCTGGATGCCGGTTATGCGTTTTTGGCCGGGGGAGCGGGTAATTTGCTCACACAAACCCGCATACGTATTGTACAACGGATCAGTGGTAGCCTGTTGATCCTTGGCGGGATTTGGATGGCTCTTCAGCGGCGTTCGTGAAAACAGGTTTTGTACAGGCAAATGTCATGACGACTACGGTTCTTTATCCCGGCTCCTTTGACCCCGTTACCAACGGGCATATGGATATATTGCGTCAGGCCGTGGCCTTTACCGACAAGGTGGTGATTGCCATTGGCGTGCACCCCAAAAAGAAATCTCTGTTTAGCTTTGAAGAGCGTCGGCAATTGTTGTTTACGGCCATTGCGCAATCATCGTTTTCAAATGCCAGCGATCAAATTCAAATCGTCGATTTTGACGGTTTGAGCATTGATGCTGCGCGAAACCATGGTGCAACCGCCATGGTGCGGGGGCTGCGCGATGGTACTGATCTGGATTATGAGATGCAGCTTTCTGGCATGAATGGCGCGATGGCACCCGATATTGGCACCATCTTTTTCCCGGCCAGCGCGCCGGTGCGCCCTATCACCGCCACACTTGTTCGGCAAATCGCGAGTATGGGCGGTGATGTGAGCGGGTTTGTGCCMAAGAATGTCGCAAGCGCCCTTCAAAACAAGTTTGAAGATTGACGGAGAGCACAATGTTTAAAGGGTGCCGTGGGTTATTTCTGAGTCTGGCTTTAACAATGCTTTCGCCAGCCATCAGCAATGCACAGGACCTGGATGGTGCCGACTTCTTTTTTCCCGAAGTTATCGACACTGAAAACCGTCTCTATGTAGAGCTGCTGCGCGGYCGTGTGGTGATTGACCTTCGCCCGGAACTCGCGCCTCAACACGTTATCCGTATCAAACGCCTCACCCGGCARGGSTTTTATGACGGTCTGTTTTTTCAYCGGGTGATTGATGGSTTTATGGCCCAAACCGGCGATCCAASCGGAACCGGCATGGGCAGTTCAGATCTGCAAAATGTGCAAGATGAATTTTTTCATCAACGATCGGCTGTACCTCGAAACCTTGACCTATCAAAGCGACGTGGTCGCTGCTCGTGGCCAAGGCAATCTCCCC
>NVXB01000069.1 GCA_002746425.1 Hyphomicrobiales bacterium
ATCACGGTGAAACACCATTTCGCCGGATTCTGGGCATTTGATCCAAAGGTTCTCGGGGACTTCCCGCTTATTCCAAAGATTTTGAATCTTCGGACGAACAACACTATTGATCCAGTTCATGCTTTCATTCCCGTCTCGTGGTGCGTGTGATTGGCACGCGTCGTTTGTATCGCCTATGTGGGCGTATTATGTGGCATCTGCAAGTCTGGCGGATTTAACACCCTCTGACAATCCGCGAACCAGCGTGGCAACAGCCTCCGCCGGATCAGCGATTAATTCTCCATCAGGGCCCAGCACATTGGCAACGGCGTTAATAATGGCGGTGCCGACCACAACGCCATCTGCAGTCTCGCCAATGATACGGCTTTGCTCTGCCGTTTTTATGCCAAATCCAACGCAAACGGGCAAATCTGTATGAGATTTAATGCGTTTGACGGCGGCAGCTACCTTGGATGTATCCGTCATTGCAGAGCCGGTAATGCCTGTCATTGAGACATAATAAACAAAACCAGAGGTGTTGTTAAGAACGATAGGCAGACGGGCATCATCGGTTGTTGGCGTGGCCAAACGGATGAAATTGATGCCAGCCTTCAACGCTGGAACGCATAATTCCTTGTCCATTTCTGGCGGCAGATCAACAATGATCAGACCATCAATGCCGGATTTCTTGGCATCTTCCAGGAAACGATCAACCCCGTAAATGTAAATGGGGTTGTAGTAACCCATCATAACGATTGGCGTTGTGTCATCATTTTCACGAAATTCACGGGCCATTTGCAATGTGCGAACCAGCGTCTGGCCAGCTTTTAAAGCACGTTGCCCCGCCATTTGAATCGCCGGGCCATCGGCCATCGGGTCAGAAAACGGCATGCCCAATTCAATAACATCGCTGCCAGCGCCCGGAAGCGCCTTCATGATTTTTAGCGATGTATCATAATTGGGGTCACCAGCCATGAAATAAGTGACCAGAGCCGGGCGGCCTTCAGCTTTAAGCGCTGCAAACTTTGTATCAATGCGCGTTGTCATTTAAAGCTCCACACCCAGTAATTTACCAACCGTGAAGACATCTTTGTCGCCGCGGCCACAAAGGTTCATCACAATAATCTTRTCTTTGCYCATTGTGGGCGCACGCTTGATAATYTCTGCAAGCGCATGGCTTGGTTCCAGCGCAGGAATAATGCCCTCRATRCGGGTCARAAGYTGAAAGGCTTCRAGCGCTTCATGATCCATCGCMGGCACATAGGTAACCCGGCCAGTGTCGTTCAAAAAGGAATGYTCCGGGCCGATACCAGGRTAATCCAGACCGGCMGAAATRGARTGCCCATCAATGATTTGCCCATCATCGTTTTGCAGCAAATAGGTGCGGTTGCCGTGCAGCACGCCGGGYTTACCCGCTGTGAGCGATGCGCAATGTTCATCGCCATCCAGGCCTTTACCGCCYGCTTCCACGCCAATCATCTCGACATCGGCATCATCCAGRAACGGGTGRAACAGGCCGATRGCATTGGAGCCRCCGCCAACYGCCGCAACCAGCATGTCTGGAAGGCGGCCTTCCATTTCCATAATCTGTTCTCTGGTTTCCTTGCCAATAACAGACTGAAACTCGCGCACCATTTCGGGGTAGGGGTGTGGTCCCGCTGCGGTGCCAATCAGGTAATAGGTGTCGTCAACATTGGTCACCCAGTCCCGCAAAGCTTCGTTCATGGCGTCTTTCAACGTGCCATGGCCCGATGTTACGGGGTGCACCTGCGCGCCAAGTAATTTCATGCGGAAGACATTGGGTGCCTGGCGTTCGATATCTGTTGCGCCCATGTAGACTTCGCAGGGGAAGCCAAAACGCGCAGCAACGGTTGCAGTTGCAACACCATGCTGACCTGCGCCAGTTTCGGCAATAATCCGGGTTTTGCCCATGCGTTTTGCAAGCAGGATTTGCCCAAGGCAATTATTGATCTTGTGCGAGCCGGTATGGTTCAACTCATCGCGTTTGAAATAAATTTTCGCGCCGCCAAGGTGCTCGGTCAGGCGTTCGGCAAAATACAGCGGAGAGGGCCGACCGGTGTAATGCTTGTTCAAATTTGCCAGCTCGGCCAAATACGCTGGCTCAACCTTGGCTTCATCCCATTTGGCTTGAAGCTCAAGGATCAAAGGCATCAGCGTTTCAGCAACAAAACGGCCGCCGAAAATGCCAAACATGCCATCGTCATCGGGGCCATTGCGCAATGAATTTGGGCTTTGTTGATGTGTCATGCGGAAACCCTTGTTTCTGTCTTATTGGTCTTTTGTGCTTCTTGCGCCTGCTGCAAAAAATCACTGATGAGTTTTGCATCCTTGAYGCCGGGACTGCTCTCGACACCGGAGGATACATCCAAGCCKGTGATTGCGGGAACAGATAAACATAGTTGAACAGCGCGTGCCACATTTTCCGGGCGTAAACCGCCWGATAGCARRAGYGGYTTTTTCAAAAGMTTTTCAGCYTGCAGGGCRGAAAGAATTTCCCAATTAAAGGTCAAGCCATTGCCGCCTGGTARCGGGCTGTCTTTTGGSGCTTTGGCATCCAGCAGCAAATAATCTGCGATGGCCGCATAATTATAAACCGCRTCAAGATCATCGCTGTTTGAAACACCGATGGCTTTCATCAAAGGTATCGCCAAGCGGGACTTGATATCTGCCATTTGCTSMGYKGTTTCTTGCCCATGCAGCTGCATTAAATCGGGCTGAATTGCCTTTGCGATATCCGCCARCTTTTCCAATTCAGCATTGACGGYWACGGAAACAACTTTGATGGATGGATTTAAGTACCGCGCCAATTTTGCAAGTGAGCTTGCTTGCTCAAGCGYTACATTGCGCGGGCTCTTTTCAAAAAACATCAAGCCAATCATGGACGCGYCATGGCGARCAGCAGATTCAATATCTGCTGGCTTGGATAGCCCRCAAATTTTTATGTCTAAACCTTGGTCTAAAGCCATAATGAATGATCTGTTCCAGCCATAATATTCAGAGTGTTTCCTGACACATAGATGGGTTGTATGTCCATTGGAATCACACGATTAAAGCTTTGAAACGCTGCTTTATCAGGGCTTTGGCGCTGGAATCAGCGGGTGAGCAAATTCTGAGTCTCCAGAAAGCTCCAACACCTTCTTTTCTGCATCCTCGGCGCGCTGCCGATATTTATTGGCTTCTGACTTCTCATCGCGCGCTTTTTTGCGCCATTTTCCTTGGGCAAACCAGGAGCCAAGCCCGCCCAAAACTATGCCGATTAACAATGCTAGAAAAAGTACGAGATAAAGCGGCACGCTATAAGTGAACGCAGATGAAGCGGCATCTGCGCCGCTATTGGTCAGCGGATTGAGCGAAACCAAAACCGGGTCTCGATTGGCCACAGACAGAAAAATGACAAGAATACCCACAGGTATCAAGATGAGAAGTTTCAAAAATCTTGTCATGAAACGATACTGTTCTACTGCTTGCTCTTTAGGAGGCGTTCAGTCGTTCGCGCATCTCTTTGCCCGTTTTGAAAAACGGAACTGCTTTGGATTCCACTTGCACCGCTTCGCCGGTTCTTGGGTTACGGCCGGTTCTTGGATTGCGGGTTTTCACCGAAAATGCACCAAATCCGCGCAACTCAACACGGTTACCTTGTGCCAATGTATCCGAAATTTCTTCGAGAATTGCGTTAACGATCATCTCGACGTCACGCTGAAATAAGTGCGGATTACGGTCCGCAATTTTTTGTACAAGTTCAGATTTTATCACTCTGTCGCCCCCAAAACCCCAATATCGATAATACCACTAAAGCAGCTCACATCTGRTGTGWGAGTCTATCTCATTGGAATTACTTCTTTAATCAAGGCTAGGGTGCCAAAGAGAGAGAAGTCCGTCAAGCTGTCTTGGCAAGGAAACTGCATCAATAAGGTCAGTTTTTGCAGTTCTGAGACCTATTGCCTGTAATAAACCAGTAAATATTGAGTTGGTAAATCTCTCAAGGGCAGTATCGACGGGTTCGGGTACATGGCGCTTAACGGTGATGTCTTCATCAAACKCGTAAGTTTCGATCAGCCATGTCTTCGCTTTTTCCTGGCTGCCAAGCGCATCGATCAGTTTCAACTTCAGCGCGCGATCCCCAGAATACACCCGGCCATCGGCAAGGTGGCGGGCGGTTTCCTCATTAAAYCCTCGGCGRRTTATCACCAGATCAAGAAACCAGGCRTAACTGTCATCAATAAGATCCTGAATGGCTTCACGAGCTTGCGGGCTGGTTTTTTCAAATGGATTGGGAGAGGCTTTTAGCGGAGAGCTCTTAATCTGCTCCATCTGAATGCCGATTTTATCCAGTAATTCGCTGACATTCGGGCTTTGAAAAATAACACCAATCGAGCCGGTGATGCTGGCACGGCGCGCAAACACTCTGTCCGTGGCGATCGCGGCCATATAGGCAGCGGAGGTGCCAATGCCATCAATGGTCGCAACGACAGGTTTTTTGTCCGATAATCTGAGAATGGCTTCATACAGCGCTTCGCCGCCAGAGGTGGTGCCGCCGGGAGAATTTATGTTGAGAATAACGGCCTTTATCGTGTCGTTTTCTTCCAAATCCTGCAGCAGCTTGATGCGCTGCGGTGCGCCGGTGATGATGCCATCAATCGCAATTTCAGCAATATGGGGCTGAGAATTGTCGAAATAGGAGCCGGGCCCAACAATTTTCGACAGGCTAGAAATGGCCAGAACGCCAATAAATAGAACCGTGGCGGTRCGCCAAAACAGTAATTTTCCGCGTAACCGCCTGCGATCCAGTAATTGATCGGGTCCCGATGCTTCAGCCATAKSWWWTGTGTCCATTATTCGTCAGTTTATCAGYGAACACTCATCGGTTCTAATTCATGTTCCCATGCATTGGAGATAACCACATCACGGCTATCRCCGACAACAATGGGGGAGCCATTTGCGTTYAAAAGYGCCCAGATTTTTRAACCRCCTGGAATTTCMGGGGCATCYGGGAAGGCRGTTTCGAATTGCTTCGATGTCATCGGGCGCACATAGGTCAACTGGCCRTCGCCGAAATTGGCGAATTCGCTTGGGCTCATGCATGCACTTGCTGCGGTGAGTTCCAAAAGAGATTTACTGTTTTTATCATCAAAAGTCATTTTGCATTCTCCGTCTCAAATAGACCAACCTGATCTGTGTCTTCTGGATGGGTTTTGATATCGATTTGCCGCACAATACGTTCTGGTTGTGGCCTTATTAGGTCGACATTGAGCAAGCCGTTTTTTAGATCAGCGCCCAATATTTCCATACCGTCTGCCAGCAGAAAAACCTTTTGGAACTGCCGCTTGGCAATGCCGCGATGCAGATAATGCCGCGTGCCTTCTTCTTTTTGGCGCCCGCGAATGGTGAGCTGGTTTTCCTCAGCCGTTACCTCAAGCTCTTCGCGCGAAAACCCGGCAATTGCGAGGGTAATGCGCAAAACATCGCCGTGGCTGGTCTGATCATCGCTGAGGCGTTCAATATTGTAGGGTGGGTAGCCGTCGGAAGATTTCGAAACCTGATCGAACAAGCGCTCGATTTGGTCAAAACCCAACATCAACGGACTGGAGAACGCAGATACGCGCGCCATAACATTCCTTTCCTGGCCCTTGGGCAAAACCCTTATCAGCGACCAATGATCGACCCAAAATGCAATCGATATAGGAGAACATGGGTTTTATTAGCCCCATGTTCAAGCTGTATTGTTGTGGGAAAGGAGGTGGCGGTAATCTGTAGCTCAGCACTTTTGCAAAAGTCAGGCGACAGATTCTGATTGGCTATCAATGTTCGGCAGCGGCATTTCTTCAAAATGCTCCTGGTGCTCGCGTGACAGACGGCAGGCCAGCTCTGTGTCACCTGCTTCAATGGCATCGGCAATGGGTTGGTGCGACAGGGCCGCTTCCATCAGATCAATGCCCTCCGTCATCAGCGCAATGGTTGTCTGCGTATCAATTTGCAGCGACAGCCATGTTTTAAGCAGCAATCTGTTGCCTGCGGCCTCTACAATGATTTGATGAAATGCAACACTGTGCTCGCAAAGCGCGGTAATATCGCGCTCGTTTGCAGCTTTGGCCATGGCATCGATTTCCACTTGCAACAGCCCTGTATTGCCCGTGAATTGCTTGATGGCGCTGCGAACAGCGGTTTCCTCCAGAGAGCCACGAACGCGATATATTTCGCGCAGACTATCTGGAATTTTATGGGCCACATAAGTGCCGCGGCGCGGTGCGTGTTCGACCAATCCGGTCACTTCCAGATCGCGCAGTGCTTCGCGCACCGGTGCCTGGCTGGTGCCAAATTGCTCGGCAATACGAAGTTCAATCAGACGCTCGCCAGGGGTATATCCGCCCATAATAATCTGCCGAACCAATGCGTCCTTGATCTGTTTTCGCAATGGCAGATTGGAGATGGACTGGTTTTTGTTATTTCGTAAATTGACCATGTATTGTTCCAAAAACGGGCAAAAATGCAGACAAAAGCGAGCAAAAGCAGAAGCTGAGTTAGCTAGAAGCATGCCACCAAAAGCCGCTCAGCACAGCAGCCACTACATTATTTCTAAAACAAATCCAACTCGGACGTCCTGGGAAATATTCGCAATAATTGCCATTGACACATCATTATATAAAATTGATTATCGATAATCAATAATGAAGTTAAACTGAACTGACCAGAGTTTAGATGATGAGTTCAAATCAAGAGTCCAAATGGGCCGGGACCTTAACAAACGGGACCTTAACAAACTGGACCTGAATAGACGGGGCTAAAATAGTCGAGACTTGAACAGAGGGGACCTGAACAGACGCCAAATTGGCGCTAAGCAGGCCTTAAACAGGTCCCAGGCAGGCACCAAACGAGCCTAAACGGGCCTAAACAGGTGTGACGGGTACAAAAAGTACAAAAGTACTGGACCCCGAACAAACTGGGACGCGGAGGGAAAATGTTAGAGGAAATCCATTTGCCGAGTGAGGTCACCGATGCGGTTGATCTTCTTTCGAGCAGAAAATCTATTGGCGTCCTTGCCGGTGGCACACTGGTCATGGGTGAATACAACACCCGGCCAAGCGATTTATTGGAGATGGTGAGCCTGTCTCAAATGGATGACGCTATTCGCGGTATTCAGGTCGATGGCGACACCATCACAATCGGCGCTGCAACGCCGCTGTGTGATCTTGAAGCAGATGACGCGCTAAGTTTTCTGCATTCCGCGCTAGAGAGCATCGGATCGCCAACCTTGCGAAATATGGCCACTGTCGGTGGCAATTTCTTCGCCCAAAACGGTTATGGCGATCTTGCAACCTGCTTCATCGCGCTTAGTGCGACATGCACTCTTGCTGGCGCAAATGGTGAGCGAACAGTTGATGCAGAAAATGTCGTTCAGGGCGCAAAGCCAGATGAGCTTTTGGTATCCATCGCGTTTAAAAAACCAGCGCCGGGCAGTTGGCGGTACCGAAAAGCCATGCGCCGCAAAGCCAATGCGGTGTCCATCGCAACCGTCGCCGCGCTTATTGAGTTAGACGCCGGCGTTATCAAATCGGCCCGCGTGGCCATTGGCGGCGCTTCAAGCGTTCCGGCCCGTGCGCCCAGCGTAGAAAAAGCGCTGCTGGGCCAGCCGCTTGATCTGGCCAGCGCAACCAGCGCAGGTGAAGCCGCCAAAAAAGATGTTCACACCTATTCAGATGCCCATGCCAGCGCCTGGTACCGGGAGCGAGTGCTGCCGGTACATGTGCGCCGGACTTTGATTGGACGTTGATCGGCGAATAGCCTGTGATTTGGGAGAGGACGACCAATGAATAAAAAAATGATCGCATTGACCGTAAACGGAGACGAGAAGGTGATGCTGGCAAGCCCCGGCGATTCCCTGCTTAACGTGCTTCGAGATGAATTGCGGATGACCGGCACGCGTTGTGGCTGCTCGGAAGGCGGCTGCGGGGCCTGCACGGTTGTGGTGGATGGCAAGCCGGTGTTTTCCTGCCTGACCGCCGTTGAAACCATCAATGGCGCGTCGGTCGACACGATAGAGGGGCTCGGCTCGCCTGAAGAATTGGACGTGGTGCAGCAAGCGTTTTTGGATGCTTTTGCCACCCAATGCGGCTTTTGCTCGCCGGGCATGATTATCGCGGTGAAGTCCTTGTTGGATAAAAACGCTGCCCCAAGCCGCAAAGAGGTGGCACGGGCCATTTCAGGCAATATCTGCCGCTGCACCGGCTATGAGGCCATCATTGATGCCGCCATTCTGGCTGGCGAGCGGATGAGTTCTGCCGCGCTTCAGGCAGCGGAATAGGAGGGTGTCATGAMAAAAACAATTGAAATCGAYAGCAAAACYTTTGCCAAGGAATGTGAAGGTGATTTTGACACCATTGGCCATTCCGTTCCGCGTGTGGATACCCGCGAACACGTCACCGGCCGAACCCAATTTTATGCCGATCATGATTTTCGCGAYATGCTGCATCTGGTCTGCTTTCGCTCCAGCCATCACCACGCTTTGATCAAGAATCTCGACACGTCACAAGCCGAGAAAATGAAAGATGTGGTCCGGATCATCACCCAYAAGGATGTGCCCAATAATTGGTACAATATTTTGCGCCTTATCGGCATTGAGCCAGATGATGAGCCGGTATTGGCCGAAGACAGGGTGCTTTATAAGGGCGAGCCAATTGCGGCAGTGATTGCAAAATCACACCAGGCAGCCATGAGYGCAGTGGCGGCAATRACCATTGAGTATGAAGATCTGGAGCCGGTTTTTGATGTTGAAGAAGCGGTGTCYGATGCTTCTATCGTCATCAACGAAAAGCAYGGCCAAAACTATTTCCTTTATGAAGGGCATGAGTGTCGGCGSGTTCGCTTTGGCGATGTGGAGGCAGGCTTTGAAGCCGCAGACCACATTATTGAGCATCGCTATGAATCATCCCCCATTGAACATGCGCCAACCGAAACAACCGGGTGTATTGCGGTKCCTGAAACCAATGGCCGTTTTACCATCCACACCAACACGCARGCRCTGTTCTTCTCGCTGGATAACACCGGCATAACGCTGGATATCCCCTTTGCAAAACTGCACTTTAAAGGTGGCACCGTGGGTGGCGGCTTTGGCGGTAAGGTGGATGTGATGGTCGAGCCATTGGCAACACTGGCGGCCAGACTAACCGGAAAGCCGGTTAAATTCGCCTATAGCCGCGAGGAGGAAATGCAGGTTTCCTCGCCCCGCGCAGCAGAGCGGATTTATATCAAGGATGGCATCATGAATGATGGCCGCATCGTTGCGCGCAAAGTGCGCATGTATGCCGATGCGGGCGCYTATTCGCGGCACAGCCCYTATGGYGGCACCAAGGCGGCGGCGCATATGCCGGGCCCATATGCCATTCCCAATGTCTGGATCGACAGCTACTGCGTTTATACCAACCGCACACCAAGTTCCGCCATGCGCGGGTTTGGCTGCACGATTGGCGATTTTGCGCTGGAAAGTCAGATGGACATCATCGCTAAGCAACTCAATCTGGACCCGTTTGAAATCCGGTTGCTCAATGCTTACCGCGATGGCGACATGAAGGCTCACCGCAAAATTGCCGAAGGTACGGCGCTGGTTGAAGTTATCCAGAAGGCGGCAGCAATGAGCGGCACCAAACTGTCTGAACGGTTTGCAAATATGAGCTCTGTTACAAGGGATGGATTAGATGGCTAAGCAATTTGGACGCGGCATGGCCGCCGTCAACTACCCAACGGGTATGAATTTGGGCGGTGACCCTTCTCAGGCTCTGGTGCATGCCACCACCACCGGCAATTTCATGGTCACTTTGTCCAGTGTTGATCTGGGGCAGGGCATCAAAACCATTGCCGCGCAAGT
This sequence comes from Hyphomicrobiales bacterium, assembly GCA_002746425.1. Classification (GTDB taxonomy): domain Bacteria; phylum Pseudomonadota; class Alphaproteobacteria; order Rhizobiales. The sequence goes on from NVXB01000069.1 coordinate 9,860, forward strand.
TTGTGCCGAAACCATCGGAATTCCCTATGATACGGTGATTGTCGAAACGGCTGATACCGATACTGGCCCCCATTGCATGGGCACCTTTGCCAGCCGGGGTACGCACCGGGTTGGTAATGCGGTTATTATGGCCGCCAAGGAAGCCAAGGCCGTGCTGATGGAGGCTGCCGCTGAAGAGCTGGAAGTTGATCCGGCTGATTTACAGACCGATGGCAAGGGCAACATTCATGTGGTGGGCGCACCAGATCGCTCCATTACCGTAATGGACACGGCGATTGCGGCGCATTTCAGTCAGGGCAAGACGATTTCCGGCCGGGGTATTTTCCTCAAGGAACGCAGCTACCCTGTGCCTGAAACCGGCGAGATGAACCCCGATTCGGCGCAATCTCATGCCTGCACCATTGCAGAAGTTGAGGTGGATATTGAAACCGGCGAAGTGGATGTGCTGAAACTTTACAGCGCCTATGAAATTGGCCGCAGTCTGCACCCGGAAATGACCCGGCAGCAAATTGTTGGCGGCGCGTGGATGGGCATCAGCCACACCCTGTATGAAACCACCGAGCCTTATTACCCGGTGCGTGATCATGGCCCGACGGATTTCCAGCAATATTTAATGCCCGGCCCCATGGATAGCACGGACTTTGAAGTGGCCGTGATTGAGCGCCCGGCGGCCAACGGCCCCTATGGTGCCAAGGGGATTGGCGAAATGACCGCTAACTCTCCCATTGGAGCCATTGCCAACGCCATTTTTGATGCCTGCGGCGTGCGGGTGATGGGATTACCGATCACGCCGGAGAAAATCTTGCGCCAGTTAGATGAGCAGGCAGCCAGCCAATAATCTGAAACACCAACAAACTTACTTATTTAAACCCAAAAAGGTCGAAAAAATGTTGAAAGTTATGTCTCTGCTGAAACGTAAAGAAGGTATGAGCTTTGAGGAATTCAAAACATGGATTCTTGTAGATCACCGCAAATTTGCCGATGAAATTCCAGGCTTGAGAAAATACACCGTGAACATTTTGGCCAATCAAAACGATGATTTGCCTGCTGATGCCGTTAATGAGCTGTATTTTGATGATGAAGCTGCCCGTGTGGCCGGTTTTGCCAGTGATGCTGGCAAGGCTGCTGGTGGAGACGCCGCTGCGCATACCTCCAGCCGTACCCATCTGCTGATGATCGAGAACAAACAGTTCTGATTTTATACGGAAAGTTGCTGAATGGCATCGCCTTTGAAATATGAAGATATCGCCGGCAAGTTTAGTGAGCAAAACTATCTTGCCGACGAAGCCCTCGTAACAGCGGTTTATCTGGCCATGGAGCTGGGTAAACCGCTTTTGTTGGAAGGTGTGCCCGGAGTTGGTAAAACTCAAGTGGCGCACGTTCTATCAGCCGTGTTGGGCCGCGAATGCGTGCGGCTGCAGTGCTATGAGGGCATTGATGCCAATCAGGCCCTTTATGAGTGGGATTACGCCAAACAATTGCTGTCCATTCGGCAATCAGAGGCCAATGCTGGCTCTGTTGCCAATGCCGATCTCTATGACCCTGCCTTTTTGATAGAGCGTCCGCTGTTAAAAGCCGTGCGCAGTGAAAAAGGCGTTGTTTTGCTGATTGACGAGATTGATCGTTCGGATGATGCTTTTGAAGCGTTTTTGCTGGAATTTCTCTCGGATTTTCAAATCACCATTCCAGAATTGGGCACGATAAAATCAAAAACTCCGGTTTTGGTGGTTTTGACCTCAAATCGCACGCGCGAGCTGCATGATGCTTTGCGCCGGCGCTGCCTATATCACTGGATTGATTATCCAACGCCTGAGCGAGAAGAAGAAATTGTTCGTCTRTATGAGCCRGATATTGCCGAAAACGCYGCTAATGCGCTGATTGAWGCCGTGAGCAAAATACGGGCGCTGCCGATTAACAAAAAACCTGGCATTGCCGAAACCATCGATTGGGCACGCGCCGCCAGTGTTTTGCAGCAGGGYGGTACAGATTGGCCCGATGCGCTGCGGCGCTCTCTTGGCCTCATCGTYAAGGACCAAGAYGATATCGAGCTTGTYCAACGCGCYGACATTTTGTGATGTGATGGCATGAYGCAAAGCGCTGAACATCTGCTYCTCGGATTTCCCCAGTGCCTTCGMAAYGCGGGCGTTGATACCCAGCCTTTGCATATTCAGGACTATCTGCGSGCCGTGCRRGCGCTGCCACTGCGATCGATYGATGATTTGTACCGTGCGGGCCGAATCACSCTCATCAGCCGTCCYGAGGACTTTGCRGCCTATGAYGATGTTTTTGAGGCTTGGTTCTGCAAAGACGCACAAACGGTGTTTGAGCTGGAAGAGGAAGATAAAAAYCGGCTGAACGAAAATCCRCCAGATACCAGTGAGTTCGCTGAGCAAAATATGCAAATGAGYGAGGCGAAGGGCGAATTGGCCTCTTCCRCMGAATTGCTGGGTAAACGCGTTATTGAACCTCCAAGCCAGGATGAACTTTTGCGCCTGGCAAGATTTGGCAGAAATGCGCATCGCTATTTGCCTAAAATAAAATCCCGGCGGCGCAAACCGGCCCTGAAGGGCAAGCGGATTGATCTGCGGCGCACCATGAAAGATGCCCGCCGCCACTATGGCGAACCGTTCACCCTTCACTATACAATCGCGCCAGATATGATCAGATCGGTTGTCATTCTAATTGACATATCAGGGTCGATGAAGGGGTATACGAATGCCATATTGCGATTATCGCACACGCTGGTGCATGTTAGTAACCGCGTCGAAGTTTTTTGTTTTGGCACCCGCCTGACCCGAATCACCCAAAAGCTGCGCCACAAAGATGTGGACACGGCGATGGCCAATTTATCAGATTCAGTGCTGGATTTCGATGGCGGTACGCGCATAGGTCCCTCCATTTTGCGGCTATTAGAAAATTCCCGCTTCATAAGCAGCATCCGCGGGGCCGTTACACTGGTGATGTCTGACGGGCTGGAGCGCGGCGACACCCAAGCCATGCAGAAGGCCGTAACGCGGCTTTCTCAGCTCAGCCACCGAATGATCTGGCTCAATCCCCTGGCAGCAGATCCGGCCTACCGGCCAGTCACCAGAGGCATGAAAGCCATACTACCCTCACTCGATGCCATTGAAAACGCTGCGACTTTGGCCGCGTTGATCGAAGCCTTGCAAAAATTGCAGTCACTGGAATTAAAACCACGCGGCCTTGCGGCCCGGCAATATGATTTAACTTAGGAAGGTCCATCATGATCCCCATTATCGATGCCCATCACCATATTTGGCGCCAACAAGACCTGCCCTGGCTGCTCGGACCCATGGCCCCGCGTATTTTTGGCCCCTATGAGGATATTCGCCGAGACTATTCGGTGGCTGAATATAAAGCGGACATATCCACCTCCTATGTGGTCGGCTCGGTCTATGTGCAGGTCAACTGGGCACCAGACAAAGCGGTGGAAGAAGTGCGCTGGGTAGATGAAACCGCGCAGGAAGCTGGATGGCCCAACGCAATTGTTGGTTATGCCAATCTTTTAGCCGACAATGCCTCTCAGATTTTAAAGGCACAGTCTGCATTCTCACGCATGCGCGGCATCCGCATGCAATTGCACTGGCATGAAAATGAGATGTACCGTTTTGCGCCACAACCCGACCTTATGAAACAGCCCCAATTTCGTAAAAACCTCGCTTTGCTTCAAGATTATGGCTGGTCGTTTGATTTGCAGCTCTTCACATCGCAAATGGCAGACGGCGCTGAGCTCGCTCAGGAATTTCCGGGCATCACCTTTATTCTCCAGCACGCTGGCATGCATGAGGATACATCACCACAAGGCCGGCAAGTATGGCTGGAAGGCATGAAGCGGCTGGCTGAGTGCCCTAATGTGGTTAGTAAGCTCTCTGGCCTTGGCACCTTCATTCACGAGAACAATGACGATCACATCAAAGATATCATTGACCAGACCATTGCTTTATTTGGTCCAGAACGCTGTTTGTTCGGTTCCAATTTTCCGATCGAAAAACTGTGGACTGGCTACGCCGCCCTCGTAACCTCTCACCGCAACGCGCTTGAGAGTTACTCAAATGACGTTCAGCGCGCCATTCTTCATGATAATGCGGCCCGGATTTATAACTTAGCGGAGAAATAAAAGGCGTGGGTAGGGTATGATTTCGCTGTTTGACCAGCATAAATACTATCTATAGCTGTAGGTATATGCAGGAATGACACCCTAAAAATAGCATTTTTCCAAAGAAGTCATCAATTTCCTTGTAACATGCTCCAATATTTTCTATGCAGTCGTTATCGACTTCAGTTGGACTATTTGGTCGCTAGGTTCTGTAATACAGGCGCAGCGTTCCTAACTCTCTACAAAATCGACAAATTGGGCTGACAATATCATCGAGTATGAGAGTGAGCCTGCGAATAAACTTGGATAAAGGATTTCATCATGGAATCAGGAACTGTTAAATTTTATAATAATCAAAAAGGCTACGGCTTTATCGCTCCCGATAATGGCGGTGCCGATGTTTTTGTTCATGCAACTGCACTTGAACGTGCTGGCATGTCAGATCTTGCGGATGGTCAGAAGGTATCTTTTGACACCGAAATCGACAGCCGCTCAGGCAAAACTGCAGTTTCTACAATTGCAGCTGCATAAATTGTGACTGTTATTAGGGGCCAAACTCATATGGGTTTGGCCCCTTTTTATTTGTAAAATTTTGCAAGAAATTTTTTATCCGACTGGCCAAGGCGAATTTCTCTGAACGCTTGGCGCGGATTTCGGGATCTGATGGACCAGTTCTACTTCATTGGTCGCTGTATGTTATACTTTGATGCAGCCGGACGTTTGTCAGCACACACTTAATAGCGATAAATCAAATCAGCAACTGCATGATTGCGGTTTTTGCGCGCGATAGTTTTGAAAACACAATGTGGCATCATTTTTCGCGTTTGCAGCGAAGGTACCGACATAATGTCGGTGAGGGGAAAACCATGCCTAAACGGATATTGAAGAATTGAATAGCTCGCAGCCAATATATTGGCCCTTTTAAGAGCAGGAAAATGGTGGAGCCAGACGGAGCCTCCTGCAAAATAATCAACATCAATAAAAACAGATACTTAGTGGTAATTCAGAGAATCAAATCGTAGTAGGTTTTCGTAGTAAATAGATGAGTTATGATTGTTAGCATATCATGCAACAAATGGATTTGATAAATGGGCTACTGATCCCTGACCAGACAGAAGAGCCGTTACCAATCAATTTGAACCGAATAAAATGTGGTTCATATTATGTATTGAATTTAATGGATCAGGTTATCAGGCAAGGGGATGGGAACATCGACACTAGATAATTGTTCCAAAAGCTTTTTTGCATTGGCCAACCTTACTTTAGTGGATTTTTCAGGCTTGCGTTGAGCAGTTTCTTTCCAAGCATCATCATAGCCATCGCGAAATAGAAAAACTGCAGTTGCAGCCAACTCAAGCTCAATTGAGTCTGCTTCCACAGCAATGGAGGCCAGTAAGTGCCTAGGGTTGGCTTCAACAGTATCTACGCCAGCGGCTACAGTGTATGTCGAATACATTGCACCCCAAGCGGTCTTATCTTGATGTTCAACTAAAGCGCCGAACAATGCCCCGAATTTTGCCGAAAAAGCCAACTGCTCACTAAACGGCCCATAGTGCTTGTACGCAAACCGAAAACTATTATCGAGGCCTGTCACCATTAGCAGGTAAGCAATTTTTTGAAGACGAGTTCGTCCAACTATTTTGCCACCAGCATCACGAATAATATTCACGGCCTCATCGATTTTCACATCAGACATCAGTCAATCTCCCCTTTGACGATACTGGTAATGGTTTTCAAAGCGTCATCGTCTGCCGAATCATAATAGACTCGGTTGAGAAAAAAAACACTTAACGATTTAACAATTTCGGAACGTTGGCTCAGTTCGATTAATTCACCACCTTCGGTACGGACATTGATTTGCTCCAATGGACCATTGCTACCCCCGCCAATTTTGTAAGGTGTGCGTTCCGCCACATCAGTAATGATGCGGGGAATAACATCAGTTTGTTGGCTCTGCCATGCCTGTAATTTTAAAATTGCAGAGGCGCAGCGCTTTTCAATTTTTTCAACATTCTCTGGCCCTCCTTCATTATGAGGGTCGACCTCATGCTCCACAGTAGTTCGAATATCGAAGCACTTAAGAAGTTTACGGTTCAACAACCTACTCGAAAACTTTGAAAGTAATTTATCGTCAGCATCTTGAAGCAAATGAAGTGCTCCCCAAACGACGGTATCATCCAATTGCAAGGCGGTATCAATAGAATCAGGATTTTTCGCAAACTTTATCAAGGGGTGATTTTGCGGCAAGCCGGTTTTATCTGCTGACCCTGCACCAGTTAACTCAACAATGCGAACCAGAAGTTCGATAAATAGTTTTTCTGCACCACGTGTGGCCTTATGAAAGTATATTGTCGGATATAATTGAAACAAGCCGAGAACGTATGCCTCGGCGGCTTGAATAGCCTTGGGGCCAATTACAAAAGTTGGCACTGCTCTTAACTCCGTATCATCAACCCCAGTCGCGACCTCGCCGATATCCAAATTTGCCAAAAGCCATGTGAGGTCAATTGCAGAATGTTTGCTCCCAGTCATCATACGATCACGCTGCATATAATCCAAACGATCTGCATCAAATTGGCTCGACACAACTGAGTTGTGGAGTGTAATTTTCCCTTCTTTTTTTATCATATTGGCAACATTGGCTGCAAAACCCGGCATGATGTCTTCGTTCAATATATCAGCGATCTCACCATTACGAATAAGTTCATCACTCATGACCTCATGATCGGCAAGCTTGAGCCCAAGACGATCTCCTACAGATTCAAATGCATGGCTGAATGGACCATGACCGACGTCGTGAACCAGCGCTGCGGCAAGTGCAATTTTTTCCTTAGTCTCATGGTCGCCCGGTGCCTTTTGGCGCACGATTTTCATTAGCTCCCTTGCCGTGTGGAAAACTCCAAGGCTGTGCGCGAACCGTGTATGAGTTGCGCCAGGATAGACAAGCTCAGAAAGCCCCAACTGTTTGATCCGTCGAAGTCGTTGGAAGGGTCTGCTCTGAATAATTTTCCAAGCGACTCCTTCAAGCTCATTATCCGTATTAAACTCGATGAGATTATGAACGGGGTCTCTTACACGCTGAATTGTCAAATGTTCATCTTTTGTTCTAATTAGGGAATCATTTCAAGTCAATACTAACTTTCCATCATTAGACTACAAGTGTAGCAAACAGATTTTCAACCAAGTTAATAGTGGGCCACAACGTGAATAGAGCTAACTGTATAAGTAGAGGCAACTTGGGGGGGCATACAAATCGCGTGAAATTCTGCTTAATGTAATGTGCTGCAAGCTATTTTTGCTGGCCATTGGTAATGATAGATTCTGCTGAGAATTGCGTTGTATGCGAACGGCACATGTTTCATGATGTCCATATGAGCACTGGTCAATACATGCACACAGTTGGGCATCACCTCCAAGTTACGGCTGTTGCAGCAACGGCCAATGAAAAAGATGCATATGCTAGATCAGCCTACAACCGCTATTACTACGGTGCATTTTTGAATGCTAGGGATATGCTTAGTTCTCTTGATCCAGCATGGTCTTCTCTCGCGCATGCAAGCTATCCCCGTTTACTCAAGGGCCAAATACGCAAAGAAATAAGCCGCAAAAAGAATATTGCTAGACGAAATGGTGACATTGAATTGGTAGGCCGTACAGAGAAAGCTACACGTGCGGTCGACGAGTTGGCCAAAATTTTGAATACGGCATATAGCATTCGTGTCGTTGCAGATTATGAGCCTAACGAGGCGGTGACTTTCGGTCCAGACTTACGCTTTGCACTTCGCTCCGTTGACATTTCAGAGGCTCATGAGTGGGAAAGTCAAACACGGATACTTTGTAACAACGTGAAAGCTGTTTGGGATGAAATCCATGGATAAGGCAGTACAAATCGCTGAGAGTTTTCTGAAGCGGGGAATTGAGCTTGTAGGACCGGTGATAAAAAACCATGAAGGCAATAACCATATTGCCTTTGTCGCAGTTAGTATAGGCCGTGATGGAAAGCAGATACCCAATAATTATTCACTTTCGAAAGCTGAAAAAAGCATTGAAGAAAAATTCGGCGGTATCAGCATTGTCCTTATCAATAGCGGAGATCATAGTATATCGCTGAGCATAAAATCTCTGATATTTCGAAAATACATTGACGATGTACGTAATGTTTTCAGTGCCATAAACAACAATTTGGTTGATGTGTGGATTGAGCCCAAAAAAACTACTGGCAAAAAAAAATCAGATGAAATTCGAGAAAATATTGCCGGATTAATTGCACACTACGACCTCAAGCTGAATAAATTCATCAACCTATCTGAGCTAAACCTCCCTTCGGAAACAACCTGCGTTAACGTAATCCGGAAGATGTCGCCTGTTATGTTTTCAGACATTGTGAAAGAACTTGAAAAACGGCATTTCCAAATTCCAGATGATTTATGGCTGGCAAAAATCCTTGACCGTTGGAGGAAAAACGGGATGATTTACCGAAAAAAAAATGGCCAATATATTATGACTGTATTCGGTCTTCGCGCACTCGGATCAGGTAAAAATCGCCGCAGCCCTGATGTGATTCGCGTGCTTGATATGGCTAGCCATAAAATATAGACTTGTATTGTGGAGGTTTCGACGAGAGTGTGCATCATGCTCATTTGTTATGACTAATCACAGAAGGGTCCGCCATCTTCGGCGATGATCCTTCGAATCCTCACCGAAGATTGCGGTGCTTTTGAAAGTTGACTTTGCTAAATGAAACCTCCACACCCTTCTTCATTTAGCGTTGGATTTTTGACAGAGTCTTCTGATGAATTGATTAGAATAATTGGCAATAGGGTTACTGAAGAAGAATCCCAGTTAATACGTCAGTATTTTGATCTCAAGTTGCCACCAATCACGTCTGTTCCTGCTTTGTCAGGTATGTTTGGCCTCAACGAAGGGTTTATCTGGTCGGTGATAAACCGGGCTACGAAACATTATCGTAGGTTTGAGATTCCCAAAGGTCGAACGACGCGGACTATCTTCGCTCCGAAGGTCGGTTTAAAAATGATTCAGAAGTGGCTCAGCATCCATTTTCAGGAATGTTGGTCCAGCCCACGCTCTGTTTTTGGCTTTGTTCCCGGACGGTCACATTTGGCCGCTGCCGCCCAACATCTCGGAAGTGAATGGGTTATGTCCATAGACATTAAAAATTTCTTCCCCTCTACTTCCACACAGAAAGTTGAGGCAGCTCTGGGACGTCTTGGTTATAATGATGAGTTCAGCAGGATGGCGATTACAAAGTTGACTTGTCTACGAGGGGGGTTGGCTCAAGGGGCTCCTTCGAGCCCAATATTATCGAACATTGTGTTACATGATCTCGACCAGCGTTTATCACAATACACTGAGGCAAATGATCTTGTGTACACAAGATATGCGGATGATATTGTAATCTCTGGAAATGATAGCCCGCCTAACGATATAATAGATGATGTGCGATCAATGGTAAAAGATGATGGTTGGGAAATCGCAGAATCAAAAACTTCCTTGGATAGGATACCCAATCGACTAAAAGTCCATGGATTGCTTGTCCACGGAAAACAAATTCGTTTGACCAAGGGATATCGAAACAAAATAAGGGCCTACCAACATCTATTGGCTAATAACAAGATTACAGATGAAGACTTCAGTAAAATTAGTGGTCATATACGGTACGCATCATCTGTAGAAAAATTCGATACTCATCCTGATAATTACGACTGAGCTTCATATTGTTGTTCGACCATACCAAACCAAGGTTCAAATTTTGTATTCTCACAACCGCCATCGCACCATTGCGTTAGTGATTTTTTCCGGTTCATCTCTAATCCTAATAATGGCCTGACGCGATAATCCGGTGTGCTTGGAAATTGCACTGGCACCCTGACCAGTTCCCAGCAAATTCTGTACTAGTTCATAAGTCTCACGATCATATGATGGTTTACGCCCCTTGAACCGATCACCCTTGGCCTTTGCCAACTCAATACCAGCCTTCTGAGCAATACTGTTGGCCTCGGCCTGTGCCTGTGCTGTAGCAGCGAGAAACGCTATCATAGTGTCTCTGACGGCCTGCTGGACGGGATCACATGTTGATCCATCAAAAGTCATGTCATTAATGATGGTGCGTATGATAATGCCTTCTCGTATGAAATGCCGAACAGCATCAGTGACATCCTCATAATTACGGCCTAATCGATCCAGCCACCGCAGCAGCAATACATCACCCGATCTGAGTTTATCATAAAGCCGCTTACCCTCTGGCCGTTCGCATAAGCGATGCTTTACCCCTGATACGCCATGATCGGCGATAATCTCATCAATGATAAAGCCAGCATCTTTTGCCTGAGTAATCTGATGCTCAAGGGTTTGATCCCGTGTTGATACACGTGCGTATAGAATGGTCGCCAAATAAGAACCTCATATGTCCGTTAATGTAATGTCCGTATATTAACGTGTCCGTTGATAAATTACAAGTTATACGGACAGGCATAAAAGTGCGCATAGCCTGTCGCCTGTCCCATACTCATACGGACAGATGCCTAACATTGGTAATTCGACCGGATTGCCGCAATGTTTGTCATGATGCATCTTTCTTTCATCTTTATAGCAAGTGATTGTCAGATATGTGCATCAAGGTTTGGGAACCCGGTTGGCCGATAAACGCTCAGAATTAGAGCTTCGATTAATTGATATCGCAGCCATGAGCAATCTCACTGTTCCTACTATCAGACTGATTGAAAGTGGTAGCGGCACGATAGGGGCACATCTCAAGATTCTAAAATCGTATGATCTACAACTTTCAGGGGCGGGTCTGGGTAATGCTCTGCCCTATGGAAACTCGCTAGCCCAGCGCCGACAGCGTGTGGGTATTAGTCAAAGAAGGATGGCAGAACAGATAGGCGTTAGCCAAGGAACCATCATCGGACTTGAGGTTGGCAAAAACATGGATAATGTTAATAATCGCCATACGCTGCTGCAATTTTATTCATGAAGTATGCGGATTGGATAATTCAGTAAAGCATCCCAAAATCTCATTAATGTAAATTCATACTGCCAACAGGCATCAGGATAAACCATGTCAGGTAAGAAAACCAAACCCAGATTAGTTAAACTCGGTTGTGTTGATTGCACAGTTAGAGTCATTGATGAAAATGATACACCGCTTACCGGGTATCAGGCTAGGATTGCGCAGCACGATGTTGGCGCTATTACAAATACGGTCGCTGTACCGGCCACAGCTAATGGCCATACATTTCATGTGCGCCAAGCAAAGTGGCCATCTACTATTCAATTGACAAAAGGTACCGCTTTCGCAAGCAGCACGAAAATAGACCTCAACCAAAATAGTGTTACTGTTTTCAAAATCTTACGGTGTGATAATTTGGATATCAGAACTGAGGAGTAGCCGAGATATTCTCTGTTGCACAGCGTCCCTCATAGTATGCACGCATATGCTGTATTATCTGACGCATCATAATGCTCATAATACACCAGACTTGCCTTGAAGTGGCGATATTATTGACTAAATGCTGAATGGCACGATGGCATACCCCTATCGTTTACGGCATCGAATTGATGCTGTATTTGGCGAAATTGGCGGATTTTAATCAATATCTGGACAGATTTTGGATCAAATTTGCTAAATAAGAATATCTAGACGATCAAATTTGATTTGGCACTCTTTCGAAGAGCAGTTTAGCCAGTTCTGGTTTTTTCCGTTTAAAATACGTAATAAAATCAATCTGATGAAAGATATCCGACCCGAACCAGTTACTATGTAAGGCGTATAAAAAATTACACACATGTCTCATACTAATACTATTAGTACGGGCACGCTTTACACATTCAAGGTACTCATCTGCAAAAGTAAGCCATTGAACTATAAATTGTTCAGCAGGAATTGATTTACCATTATCAGCCTTCACATCGTCCAAATGCTGTTGACGTAACAATACCGCTATGCGTGATCTACTAATATTAATACCAGATTCTGAAATTGACTTACCGAATGAAAAATTACGGTTAGCTCGCTTCCATGTACTATCAATTTGAACAAGCTTCACTACGGCATCTGCAGAGTCCATTCCAAAGCTAATCTCTCTTTTCTCCATTGATGCATATTCGAGATATCCCTGAAGGCCGCCACACATGGTACCATCATCCAAAACAGTAGTGCCCTTAGCCCTGCGTACACATACCCGTTTAGCCCCAGAAAATTCATGAGCAATAATTTCTCTAAGCTCTCTACGTGCAAGATATGGATCAAATATAACTCCATGAAAATGAAACATTGCGTATAATTCATGGGGTGGACTTTTGGGATCAATACCAGTGGGCCATTCATTATCGGGTAGGTCAAACTCCAATTCATCTAGATACATTAACGCGATATCAAATTTACCACGGCAAATAGCGCCTTTGGTTAATTTCTTAAGCAATCGAAGCATTCTTCGACGAGCTTTTCTGGAAATCTGATTCAAGCACCCATTTACTGCTACCAAAAACATATTGATGGTAATTGGGTGGCACACTATGGATGGCAGCTCATCAAATGCTTCCACCATTCTCTGACCACCACGAACTCTGTACTCTGTGGGCTTTGTATTTGTCGTAGGTTTGACAGTTTCCCAAGGTGCAGATTGTATTGTTGTACTGGCTTTTCGTTTAGCTTTAGATGACTTGGGATTAGCGCATATTGGGCACCATGGTGAATTACATCTTCTTATAGCATTACAGCTTCTGGGCTTGCTCATAGCATTAGCAAATATTTGATTTTTACTATCTTGGTATTCTAATTCCATAACCTGTAGGGCTGCTTTTAATTTATCATGAACAGTTCCATTTGATATTCGTAACGACAAAATATTTTTGCGCATTCTTTTTGCAAATTTACTCATTTAAATTTCCTGTAGGGCAAACATTTGATGGCCCACTACATGCGTATATAGTGATTATGTTTGGAAATTCAGGAGATAGGCGTATTTTACATGTTCAATGATCTTGTTAGTGATCAAGGTACTACTGATAGTACTTCAGCCCTAAATATAGATGACAAATGGAGGGCATGAAATGGAACGAAAAAAGGTCACAATCAGAGCCGTTGATACTGATGCTTGGGACGTATTGCACAACATACGATTCCTTGAACAACGCATGGTCGGCGCAATCATCGCGGATGCTATTTTTGCTTATTGGGAAGCCAATTATGATGAGGAGTAATTGTCGGCTGGATTGGAAACTGATTGCCATGCCATCAACATCGAAGGTTGTCAGGCCAGAGATGTGATTGCGTCTTTCAAGCTTGATGGGCGCGATCTCGACATCTGATCCCGTGCCATATGAGAATATGGCACTTTTACCCATCTGACTGGTAATGGTGGTTTCACTAGCACCCATAGCAAATCCGGAAGTTCGACGAGAATGGCTGCTAATACCGGTATAGGTTTATGATGATGGGCACTGTAACCATTCGCTGGTACCAGCATCATATTTTACCCGCAAACCATTCTGGGTGCGCTCTAGTGTGATGATATCGCGGTATGGCGCACCCTCAGCATGACAATCACCAATGAACTCTGTGCCGGAATTTGTTTGCCGTGGGTCTTTCAGCTCACATGTCCATTCAGTGCCGTAGAGTATATTATCCTCAACACCTAATGAGCCGCCATACTCGCCCAGAGACGAGGCTTGGCAGTTCCATGGACCATTATCACCTTTTGGAAAGAATAAGCCCTCATAGCCTGTCTGTGCGGCTGCGCTTATGGATGTCAGTCCAGTCAAACTGGTTATCACAAGGATTGATAATAAGTACTTCGTGATAACCATTATCTGCCCATCCCATTATCACCAAACCAATGAGCATATTGCTTCAGCACTCAAGCCAAAACAATATTGATATTATTAGCATTTGAATGGTGTCTCGACATCGGGCTTCTAAGCCGTGGTCAGTTCAGTTTACTACAAAATTGAACCATTCCCCAAAAACCCTCTCTGGCATTGGGAGAACCTGATATGTTTGCTCGCGAAAATACATTCGCTGCATTACGCCCCTCGGAAGCCAAATCACCCAGATTGATGCCATACTTGGAAACTTCACTTGAGTATGTGTTCCGAAATGTCGTTCCTAATCGAGTCAGTCGATATGGTTCATCACGAGCATTTTGTAGAAGCTGATGTAGTTTATAGATATCTTCAACCACACCCAATGTATGCAACTGAGTGTAATCTCGCTCGATGTTCCGATTAAACTGAACACAAAAAAAGATAGCCGTATAGATGGTTTCCAGCCGTTGTTTTCTGGAATTATCCTCACATGCAACCAATAAAACGATGCATAGCAGCGGAACTATGATTTTTTGCATTAGTATTCTCCATAGCAGACTGATCAAAGCCTATGCGATCGTGTTTCTATCCGATGATTAGTCGGCAGAAGGGCGTGCAGCCCTGTAATTATTGGGTGATCATTCACTTTGGTGGATGAACTGAATCATTATGTTCCACCGGCGTGTCGGTGCACCCAACGACATCTGCTAATCCCAATAGATCGCATGGCC